>JAEYPI010000044.1 GCA_023410885.1 Bacillota bacterium | reverse complement strand
GCCCCAACATGAGCCCGAATGTGAGCCCGAACGTGAGCCCGAACGTGAGCCCCAACGTTAGCCCAAACATGAATAAGCCCCTAAACACACCCATGAACCCGTCTGTGGCCCCCTCCACACCGAAGCCCTCTACTGAGGAGTCTCCCAAGACAACCAAGGTGAACCCGGGCCAGGAGATATACACATATCCCCAAAATATGGCAGGGGCCCTTAGACTCATCGAGGAGGCCGTGGCAGGTGAAAATGAGGATCGCCTTTTTTATCAATATCTGATTAACAACGCCCCAACAGAGGAAGAAAAAGAGATTATCCGTGGTATTAGAGAAAATGAGATTACGCATTTTGGCCTTTTTAGACAAATATACAGTCAGCTGACAGGCAAGATGCTGCCGGTACCGGCAGATAACCCTGTAAAAGAGCCATCCTCCTATTGTGAGGGTCTTAAAAAAGCCTTAATAGGAGAGCAGAACGCGGTTCAAAAATATAGAAAAATACTCTTTGCCATGCAGGATAGGGTCCACATCAATATGTTGACTGAAATCATCACCGATGAAATCAGGCATGGTATCCTTTATAATTACCTCTATACAAAAAATGGTTGCAAGGCATAGTGTTTGTCGTATAAAGATTGTTGCTATAGGTTTAAACATTCCTGAGCTTCTTTTTTGGTAATATGAACCACTCAATAATCCCATCGTCTAATAGGTGAAGAGATTAAGATTGGAGATGGTGATTATGAAGAATTCTATTAAACTAATTTTATTGCTCGTGCTTATGATGACACTGCTGATAGCACCTGTTAGTGCAGCTGCACAACCTGAATTACCTGAGCTGAAGGTTCAGGTCAACGGAGAAACCATAGGCTTTAAAGCACCTCTGATTCTTGAAAAGGCACGTACACTGGTACCATTGGAGGGCATCTTCGAAAAATTGAATGCTCAAGTAACCTTGGATAAAGAAAATCAGGGTAAAATTTATATTGAAGACGAGTATACCCGGGTAGAGCTCGCAGTGGATGATACGAATGCCCTTGTTCATAAGAAGTATGATTTTTCAGGTATTCCGTTAAAGGTAACCCTGGATGTTGCACCAAAGAATGTTAAGGGTATCGTATACATTCCCCTTCGTTTTGTAGCGGAAAGCCTAGGCGCTAAGGTAGACTGGGACGGAAAAACACGTACAGCCATTGTAAGCACAGAAGGTGATATTATCCCGGTAGAAAGGCCCGTGGCCTATACCCTTGTGACCCAAGAGGATATTAAGGACATTGCCGAGCTTGTTAAGTGGTATGAAACAAACTATATAACCAAAGGTATTTATAGCTTTAAGACTGAAAAAGACACCTATATCCTGGTTAGTGCGGGTGAAAAGTCGACAGGTGGCTATAGTCTTGAAGTTGAAAGTGCTACTGAAGTGAGTCCGGGATCCCTCTATTTGACGGCTAAAGTAACAAAACCTGCCCGAGATGCAGACGTTACAATGGTTTTAACGTATCCCAATGTCCTAATAAAAATCGAAAACCAGTTTTTCGAAATAGTGGACGGGGATATAATGGAGTGATAAATCAGGACGAATAAAGATATGTTCTCATTGAACACCAAAAGCCATGACTCGTTAGGCCCGCGAAACTCGCGGGCTTTTTCGTACTTTTACTACAACAGAATCAAAGATTTTTGAACCTCTAAAGATAACAGTCCCGAGCACATCGAAACATTTCATGTTATAATAATTTTATTAAGCCCTTTATAGAGTCAGAAATAGAGAAGGATGGATGCTTGTGGATAAAACGATATGCACTTGTGATGCATGCCACAATAAGCTCTGCGCCAAGAGTGTTACTATTTTTTCATCCCTGGATGCACAGCAGCTGTTAAAAGTCGTTGATTTAATTATTCATAAAGAGTATAAGAAAGGCGAACTGCTGGTTTTAGAGGGCGAGGCCTTGAATAGCCTGGTTATCATCAATGAGGGTCAGGTGAAGGCCTTCAGGACAACCCAGGAGGGGCGTGAGCAGATTCTGCATATTTTCTCCGAAGGCGATTTTTTTGGAGAAAGAAATCTTTTGCGTGATCAAGCATCGGCTTACAGCATTGAAGCTCTTGAGGAAACTCATATTTGCCTCATTCATAAAAGGCAATTTCAGATATTGGTTCAGGCATACCCGGATATAGCCCTAAAGGTCATGGAGGAGCTGTGTCAAAGGTTGGATCGCCTTGAAAACACAGTAGAAACCATGGGCACCCGTACTGTGGAGGCTCGGGTAAGTGCCGTCCTTTTAGAATTTGCTAATAAATATGGAAAGCCGCATCCCAAGGGGCTTATGATTGAGCTGCCCTTGAACCGGGAGGGGATTGCCAACTATATTGGTTTGACCCGTGAAACCGTCAGCAGAAAGATGAGTTTGTTACAAGAAGAGGGTGTTCTTGAGATGATTGGAAACAAAAAAGTCATACTCTTGGATCGCCCCGCCTTGGAACGAACCATAGCGTAATATTCGATCCTTTATAGAACATGGAATCACTTGGCAGGTGATTCTTTTTTATTATTGGGTCGAGCCTTGTGGTGCATTCCGATGGGAATGCACCTTTATTTATGGGTAGAGCCTTGTGGTGCATTCCGTTGGGAATGCACCTTTATTCACTTTAGTAGCATTTTTTTATGGGTACTCTTATCCCGGATATTCTTTTATATCATCTTTCATTAGCTCTACCTTCCGGACTCCATTGAGATTCAACCTCTTCATCAATCATTCTGAATGAATAATCTATTCAAAATTTTGGATTTATATATAAAGTATGACCCCCGTCACAGTTTTTTGATTCTTTTCTCTGTACTATCAAATCAAGGAAATATAATTCAAACCGATGTGATAGCCGTTACGGTTTATTGATGTAAATGAAGTAGGTGTGTTGTGTATGACAAAGATTCTCGACGTTAATAAGTCGGTGTTTGACCTCATCAAGGAATATCCGGAAGTAGCAGATATCATGAAGGACCTCGGCTTTGAGGGAATAACCAGTCCTGCCATGCTTAACACGGCCGGGCGCTTCATGACCATCCCTAAAGGAGCTGCAATGAAGAACATCGATATGGCTCGCATCAAAGAGGCTTTTCAAGCTCACGGCTTTGAAATTCGCTATAACTGAACAAATAAATCTAAGATACAAGGAGTGAATAACTATGAGTGAAATGATCAACAATCGCGAGTATCGCCAAAAAGTACTTAAGGAGCTCATTGGAGAGCTTCATCAGGGTAAGGCCGTTGAAGAAGTAAAGGCTCGATTTGAAGAATTAATAAAAGGGATTTCAACGGCTGAAATTTCAGAGATGGAGGGAGCCTTGATTGCTGAGGGGATGCCTGTGGAAGAGATTCAGCGGCTTTGCGATGTTCACGCAGCGGTATTCAAAGGCTCCATTGAAGAGATACATCGTCCTACAAAGCCTGAGGAGACTCCGGGCCATCCTATTCACACCTTTCGTTGGGAAAATAAAGTTTTGAAAGATCTTATTCAGACAATCAAGAATGATTTGGCTGCTCTTAGTAAAGATGATTCAAAAAAGTGTATCAAAGCACTTCTTGATGGCTTTAACCAGCTTTGGGAGATCGATAAGCATTATCTTCGAAAAGAAAATCTGCTGTTTCCCTTTATGGAGAAATATGGCATAACCGCACCGCCAAAAGTCATGTGGGGTGTTGATGATGAAATCCGCCGGGATATCAAAGAAGTAATGAAACTGATTAAGTCCTATCATGGGGACGAGAAATTATTGACTGAGAAGGCCCAGGCCGCTCTTGACCGTGTTGATGAGATGATTTTCAAAGAAGAAAACATCCTGTTTCCCATGGTCCTGGAAACCCTGGCAGAGGATGAATGGCGTCAAATCCAAAGTGAGAGTAAGGATTTTGGTTATACCCTGATAAAGCCCAAGGACAAGTGGAAGCCTGTAAAGGTTGATGTGGAGGAGAAGGCTTTGGAACAGGGGGAAGAGCCCTCAAATGATGGATTCATTAGCTTTGATGCGGGTATCATGTCAGCTGAGGAGGTTAATGCCGTTCTTAATACCTTACCCCTTGACTTAACCTTTGTGGATAAGGATGGGTCAGTCAAATATTTTTCAATGGGCAAGGATAGAATTTTTACCCGCCCTAAGACGGTTATCGGCCGCCAGGTTCAAAATTGCCATCCACCAGCAAGTGTGCATATCGTTGAAAAGATCGTTGATGACCTTAAAAGCGGTAGAAAAGACCATGAGGATTTCTGGATTCGCATGGGACCCCGTTACGTATTCATCCGCTATTATGCCGTCAGAAACGAGAAGGGGGAGTATTTGGGTGCCCTTGAGGTCACTCAGGATATTAAACCTATCCAGGAGATTACAGGTGAAAAACGACTGGCTTCCGAATAACGTATTGGGCAGGATCCTTCACCTTTAGGGTATATGAAAAAGCTCTTAGCTGTTAATCAGATAAGAGCTTTTGCAGGATATGTCCAGCAAAGCAGGACCGAGTCTAATTATTTAGCATCGCCCGGCTCGTCTATGTTCTGGATCCCATGATACGCTTACCAAAAATCAGACTGAGAACGAAGAGTGCCAGGAAAACATAGAACAGGATTTTAGCAATGCCATAGGCCATATTTGCAATAAGTCCAAAACCGAAAAAGCCGGCGATAACGGCCAGCACAAAAAATGTTATTGCCCATTTAATCATAGTGATGTCCTCCTTAAACAGTCTCTGACTCTATAAAGGTTTTGATGAATAAATAGTTCATCAGTTACTTATTCTTAATAGTTATTGCTCATCTTATACTCAATCCGATCAATTTGAATTTTTATCCGGGTTTTTCTTAACTAACGCATGTGATATACGCATTAAACTGGGTAAAAATATATGAAACCCTTTTACAAAAACAACTTATGAGGAGTATGACATGTCCTGTTTAAAAAAATCACTACATCAAGCCCATGATTTTGCGAAGCTTATCGTGAAAGAAGGGGACACAGTTATTGACGCCACCATGGGAAATGGTTATGATACACAATTTCTGGCAGGTCTTGTTGGTGAAACCGGCAAGGTATTTGCCTTTGATATTCAGCCCATTGCCTTGGAAAGAACACAAGAAAGGCTGGAGAAAGCCCATTGCAACAGACAGTGCACCCTTATTCTTGACGGTCATCAGAATATGGATGCCTATGTTCATGAACCCGTAAAGCTGGTGATGTATAATCTAGGCTACCTGCCAAAGGGAGACCACACAGTAGGAACCAGATTTGAAACGACCAGAGAGGCTATTGAAAAGTCGCTGGCTCTCATAGCGGATGATGGTCTCGTCCTTGTTGTCATCTATTATGGTGGGGATTCAGGGTTTGAGGAGAAAGAGGCACTGCTTTTATTTTTGAGTACAATCGATTGTAAAAAATACACTGTCATGAGTACGGAATTTATTAATCAGATCAATTGTCCGCCTATTTTGATTGCCATAGAAAAAAACATCAATTGACGGGTAGTTGAATGGGCTGGATGTAATAAATTTTATTGAAAATACTTATATTTTTAAGTCGGTACAAATACTGTTAGTTGTTGCATTGAAGGCTAATTTAAGATATAATTTTTTTTGATTATGGTTTTTTTAATTATGTTAATCTTAAATAGACAAAACTTAGTTCTACAAATCTAACATTCTACGAGGTGAGAAAATGGCAACGTTTGACAAGGTAAATGATCTTCGAATCAAGAAAGAACGCCTCAAGCAAGGTGGAGGAGAAGGTAAGGTAGCCAAGCAGCATGAAGCCGGAAAGAAAACTGCTCGAGAAAGGCTGGTTCTACTTTTTGATGAAGGTAGTTTTATTGAAGTGGACGCCTTTGTTGAGGCCCGCGGCATCGAATTTGATATGCAAAAAAAGAAGATTCCAGGTGATGGTGTTGTTACAGGTTATGGCACAGTAAATGGAAGACTCCTTTTTGCTGCTTCTCAGGATTTCACAGTCATTGGTGGTTCTCTTGGTGAAATGCATGCAAAAAAAATCACCAAGGTCATGGATATGGCTATGAAAATGGGTGCTCCTTTTATCAGCATTAACGACTCAGGTGGAGCACGTATTGAGGAAGGCATAGACGCATTGGGTGGCTTTGGCGATATCTTCTATAGAAACACCCTGGCTTCTGGTGTTATCCCTCAAATTTCTGTGATAATGGGTCCCTGTGCAGGTGGAGCAGTTTATTCACCAGCCATTACCGATTTCGTGTTTATGGTGGATAAGACAAGCCATATGTTTATAACAGGCCCCCAAGTCATCAAGGCTGTAACGGGTGAAGATGTCAGCTTTGATACATTGGGCGGTGCCAAGGCCCATAATACTGTAAGCGGTGTTGCTCATTTTGAGTGCGCCAATGAAGAAAGCTGTTTTGAACAAATCAAAAAACTGATTTCTTATCTGCCGGAAAACAATCTTGGTGATGCAGAGGAAATCCTCACAGGGGATGATGTAAATAGACTCGACGCCGAGCTTAATTCTATTATTCCCGATGATCCTAATAAACCCTATAATATGATGGACCTCATCACAAAGGTAACCGATGACGGTGAGTTCCTGGAGGTTCATGCTGGTTTTGCCAAGAATATTATCGTCGGCTTTGCCCGTTTTGGTGGTAAGTCCGTGGGTGTCGTGGCTAATCAGCCCAAGGTGGCCGCAGGTGCGTTGGATGTGGATGCTTCCGATAAGGCGGCACGCTTTATCCGTTTCTGTGATTCCTTTAATATTCCACTCGTTACCTTTACCGATGTTCCTGGATATCTTCCCGGTGTCAAACAGGAGCATAACGGTATTATCCGCCATGGTGCCAAACTCTTATATGCCTTCTCAGAGGCCACTGTACCGAAGATCAATGTCATCGTGAGAAAAGCTTATGGTGGAGCTTATATTGCCATGAACAGCAAGCATCTTGGTGCTGATACGGTACTGGCATGGCCAACCGCTGAAATTGCTGTTATGGGTCCCGATGGAGCAGCCAATATCATTTTCAAAAAGGAAATTGGCGAGGCTGAAGATCCAATTGCGTTCAGACAACAGAAGATTGAAGAGTATCGTGAGAAGTTCTCCAATCCTTATGTAGCTGCAGCACGAGGCTATATTGACGATGTCATAGAGCCTGCTACAACCCGTCAACGCATCGCAAGTGCATTGGATATGCTAGCTGGAAAGCGCGAGACAAGACCATCAAAGAAGCATGGTAATATACCCCTTTAGACTAAGGTAATTAAAGCAATCCGAGTATGGGCATGCGACAGCAGATTGCGAAGCAAACTGTGAGAGCATGCAAGGAAAGCAAGGCACTTAGACTAAGGCAATTAAAGCAATCCGAGTATGGGCATGCGACAGCAGATTGAAAAGCAAACTGTGAGAGCATGCAAGGAAAGCAAGCACGCTAGACTAAATGGGTTAACGGAAAAACCATAGTGAATGAAACACTGGAGGGTAAAATAATGAGAAAGTTTGTTGTTAATGTCAATGGAAATAGCTATGAAGTAGAAGTTGAAGAAGTGGGCGGCGTTGTATCCAGCCAGCCCGTTGTGGCACAGCCCGTTGCAGCTCCTGCAGCTCCCGCTGCTGCTCCTGCCCCTAAGGCTGCACCAGCAGCAGCTCCTGCTCCTAAAACCGGTGGCGCAGCAGGCGCTATTAAGATTAGTGCACCAATGCCAGGTACTATTTTGGATGTAAAAGTTAAAGTCGGGGACAAGGTAAACAAGGGAACCTTGATAGCCATTTTGGAAGCCATGAAAATGGAAAACGAAATTTTGGCGCCCCAAGATGCCACCGTTGCCAGTGTCGATGTAACCAAAGGACAGACGGTTAACAGCGGCGATGTCATCTTAACCTTGAATTAAACAAAGAGGGAGGGCTTTTGAGCCATGGGATTTAAAATAACAGATACCAGTTTGAGAGACGCGCATCAGTCCCTCATTGCTACGCGTATGAGTATCGATGAGATACTGCCAATAGTAGAGAAGATTGATCAGATTGGCTACCATTCCATCGAGTGCTGGGGTGGCGCCACCTTTGATGCCTGCGTTCGATTTTTGAATGAGGATCCATGGGAGAGACTCAGAAAGATCAAGGATAAAGCAAAGAAAACAAAGCTCCAGATGCTTTTAAGAGGTCAAAACCTCTTGGGCTACAAGCATTATGCGGATGATGTTGTGGACTACTTTGTTCAGAAGGCTGTAGCCAATGGTATGGATATAATCCGTATCTTTGATGCACTTAATGACCCAAGAAATGTTGAAAGATCCATTAAGGCTTGTAAAAAAGAAGGGGGACACGCTCAGGCTGCGTTCTCCTATACCGTTAGCCCCTTCCACAGCCTTGAGCAGTTTGTGAAGGATGCCAAGGTTTATGTTGAGATGGGTGCAGATTCCATCTGTAGCAAGGATATGGCGGGCCTTCTGGTTCCCTATCAGGCCTATGAATTAGTTAAGGCTCTGAAAGCGAATATCAAGGTACCCATTCAGCTCCATACCCACTATACCAGCGGCGTTGGCTCCATGACCTACCTCAAGGGTATTGAGGCCGGTGTTGATGTGGTTGACTGTGCGATTTCACCTATGGCCATGGGTACTTCCCAGCCACCCACTGAGCCATTAGTCGCAACACTGCAGGGTACCGCCCATGATACAGGCTATGACCTGAATCTCTTAAGCGAAATTGCAGATTACTTTAATAAGCTGCGTGATAAATACTTAAACAGCGGTCTTCTGAACACCAAGGTTATGGGCGTCGATGTTAATGCCCTGATTTATCAGGTGCCCGGTGGCATGCTGTCTAACTTGGTTTCTCAGCTCAAGCAGGCAGGCAAGGAAGACAAGTACCTTGATGTTCTGCGCGAAGTACCCAGAGTGAGAGAGGACCTCGGTTATCCTCCGTTGGTTACCCCGACCAGCCAGATTGTAGGAACTCAGGCGGTTATGAATGTTATTGCCGGCGAACGCTATAAGATGGTTCCCAAGGAAACCAAGGGTGTTGTTAAGGGTGAGTATGGTAAAACCCCTGCTCCCATCTCTGATGAAATCGTAAAAAAGATTATCGGAGACGAAGAGCGTATTACCTGCCGTCCTGCTGATCTTATTCCTAATGAGCTTGATAAAATCAGAGAAGAAGCCGCACAATACATTGAGCAGGATGAGGATGTCTTAACCTACGCAATGTTCCCACAAGTGGCTACCAAGTTCTTTGAATACCGCAAGGCTCAAAAGTATAAGATAGATCCCGATATGGTGAACTATGACGATCGGGTTCATCCGTTAGGATAAGCTTACGGGAACTCACCTATTAAAAGACAGAATGAATCCCCACTTTGATATCAAGGTGGGGATTTATAATTATCGCTTCTTTCGGACTAATTAACAGACTGCTCTGACAAAGATAGGCGTTCTTCCATGCGTGACATGACCTTGTCTCGAAACCAGGAGAGCGCATCCGGCGGTATATTGCCCTTTGTAATTGTACCTAAAAAAGCTTCCAACTGATAGGCGGCTGTCAGGTCACCCACCGATACCAGAATGCTATTTTCTCCAGCTTTCAGGCTAAGACCCTGCGAATTTTTTGATCCATCCCCAAAGCTGCCGTTGACATCCAGCTTGACCTGTCCATCAGCCAGGGCTTTCCAATTCTGCTGCGATATCGTGTATTCTTCCGTAATAATTTCTGCCTGTCCAGTAAATTTTGCCAGGGGTGCAAGATCAATATCCTCACTTTTTGCGGTTACTGCCTCCTGCTGCGCCGGAATAAGTTCAAAGGAAATGTTGTCGCTGAAGCTGTCGTCCATAACGCCGCCTGCATAGGAAATGCCACCGGCTCCAACTTGGCTTAAATCCATATTCAGTGCAACCAATGCACGCCCTTCGTATTGACCGAACATTTCCTCACCGCCTTTTTTCCAGGCGATAAAGTGAAGTGTGGCTGTCATATAGATGGTTCCACCGTTGCCGTTTGGGATAGCGTAAGAGAAATTTTTTGTGTCCGACACCTTTATAAGCCAATAAGGATCGGAAGCACGAGGCTCGTCTGCAGCTTCCTTCTCCGCCTGTGCAACGCTGGACTGCTCGTTTCTTGACTTTATCCGTGCCGCACTGCCGCAGCCTGTGAGCACTGCGGCACATAATGCTAATGTGATAAGTCCGGCGCAACAGCGCCGATATATCCAATGCAACATTTTCATTTTTCACGACCTTTTTCCAATGGTTACTATATTTAAAAAATCCTAATAAACATAGCCGACTGCTTATTGGGCGCTAGTCGTAGCTTTCGGTAAAAAGTTATAAGCTCTCACAAGGAACATCAAAGCTTGTTCCCTTGTACAATTCCCGATAGGATCAAAGCTGCCTTTTCCGTCACCTACTGTAATGGCATGCTTTGCCATGAATTTGGCAGGTTGGATGGCATAAGATGCAAATTGACTCTGATCCTTGAAATCGGGCTGTCCGCTTACATCAAAAACAATATTGGGTAAGCAGGCTTTAAGTGTTCGAGTTATCATGGCGGCCATTTGCTGGCGCATGAGAAACGATTTGGGTTCGAATTTGGTACCGTCACCGACACCGGCAGTGATGTTCAGTCCAAAAGCCTTGAGTATTTCAGGATTAGTAGTATCCTTAAAGGTTTTATCCGCGGGTTTTGCGACTTTGCCGGTCACCTTTTCATAAAACTTGACGGCGGCTTCGGCAAATTCCTCGCGGGTGATGGGCTTCGTCATATCGGTATCCTTCAAGATGTCGGGTATAAGACCAAGCTCATTTGCTTTTTTTAGCTCAGGCTCGGCCCAAGTGCTTGCGTTGGAATAAAAACTGCCTGACCCGATCGTAATCGTATTGGAAACAGGGGAGTAGATAGGCTCCACATCCGGCCAGCCCTCGTAATAATCATAGTAGACGCGGAGTCGGTAGGAATAAATATGGTTTTTAATATCAACGGAGGTCAGACTGCCCTCGTCGATTGGTTCAAACGCTATCGCGAAGGTACCGGCGCTGACGGATGCTTCGTCGTCTTCGCTGCCGGTGTAAACGTCGATATATCCGCCACCACCGAACTCTTCCCAGGAACCGTTGTCAACCTTCACCGAATACTCCCAGAAAACAGAGCCGCCGCCGGGAGCCTCGCTGTCCAGATTGAGAACGCTCTGTGGAAAATATACCTGTGCCTCAAAATAAGGGCGGCCATCTTCATCTGTTTTTAACTCGATTTTCTGGATAGAAGGAGCTTCCAATGAAGAAGGCACACCTTCCGGTAAGGCTGCAAATACAGCAGTAGAAAATACAGTGATTGTGAGAAGTGCTACAACCAATAACAGACGTGTTCTAAGATATTTGTGATTCATGATGATTCTCCTTTCAATTCTTGTGGGTTTCAATTGGCTACGGGTTATCCTCATCCGGAGGAAGATCCTCCGGTGTAAGCTTTACCACACGATATACTCTGCTGACCTCGGCTTCATCGGTAACGCACAGCTTGCAATAGATGGAGTCAAACAACCTTTTGGCAGTCTTTCGATCAAGAAGCATTGTTTCCTCTGTCCAACGGGCTGTGTATCCCTTTAGGAACCACTCAAATGCTTTGTACTCATCGTCTGTGAGCAGTGATATTCGCCACTGCTTTTCCTGATCGGTGTTCATTCCCTCGGGGTGGATCGGGTTATCAACTTTGAGCGGTAAGATTGATTTAAACCATCGCACAATATCCCTCCTTTCCAGTCTTTGTATAACTCATTTTTGCATCAAGTATTTTCGCACAGCAATATCCCAATTTAGGGAGTGAAGAAAAAAATACCCCCTCCCAAAATTGGGAGGGGGTATGAAAACATAGTTATATTGGTTTATTTCTTCATAATAGATTCGCTTGCTTCGGCCGCCTGCGGACGCCCGAACAGCAGAAACAATTCCGCACGACTGTTGATTCCGAGCTTTTTATAAATTGCCTTACTATAAGTGGAAACCGTAGAAACGGTAAGCCCTAGCTCCGGAGCAACCTGTCTGAGTGTCATCCCCTGCAGGAGCAACAGGACAACCTGTTTCTCGCGCGGCGATAAGTTGGTATCATCCAGACTTGGCGTCTGCTTATGCGCTGCCGCGTTTGTTTGCAGGGTGTCGTCAACAAGGAAGGCCATGTTTATCTGACGAAATTCCTTTGACCAGTCGGCAAAAAACAGGTGCTGTGAGAAGGCGGGAGAAAGTAGCAGAAACACTACAAACAAAACTGCGGCCGTGATAACGGCAACTGACTGCGTGAGTTTTGTCATATGCAGGACGTCAATTCCCACGTAGAGAACGCCGATGACTGCCATACATAAAAGAATGAGGCGCTTGTGCATACGGAAATCGCAGAATTTATTTGTAACACAACCGATTAAGTAAAATGTTATCAAAAACCCAACTTCCTTCAGCTCGGAAAACAAATAGGCAGCCTCAGGAAGCTTTATGTACCACATGAGGTGGCTCATGATTGACGCGATAAAAAACACATTGCACATTGTCCAAATACTTCGTTTGAATACCACCTGCAGGATAATACAGCAAATAATCAGAGCAAGTGCAAGTATACCCCACAACAAAGCGTTGGAGGGGTGCTGAAAAGCAGAGGCATAAAAGCCCGATATTCGAATGGCGAAGTAAGAGAAAAAGATAAACAACACAAGCCAGATGCTTAGGTCGAATTTTTTGATTACCTTATTTCCCATGCCATGATAGTCTTCATTATTTGATAAGCACATACAAACGCACAGAGCAACAATCATAACCAAAGCAAAAATCTTCCGAACGATTGAAGGGATTGAGATAAACCCAGCACTTAACTCTACCAAATCAATAAACAGTATCATCAATGTACTGCCAAAAAACCGTTCGGCATTGTTCAGCATAAATACAAAGGAAAAGCTGCTGCTGGATACGCATCCACCAATGCCTGCCATAAAAACGACATCACATACAAGTGAAAGGTAGCCATCCGGGAGGAAAAGCCAGGGGACAAATCCGACCGCAGTAATACAGGCAGAGATTTTTGATAGGGCAGATATGTTCTTTTCATTGGAAAAAGCGAACATAACAATAGCCCCGAGAGCAAACGCAAGAAAGGTGATAGTGGTATGAGCCAATCCAAAAACACCGTTACCATCGTCCAATATGAAATCCTGTATATTAATAAAAGTCATCGCCAGAGGGAAGGCAAAAAAATATTGCAGATAGCCCTTCTTCCTGATGTTGCGAACTGCTAATATTTCCTGCGCACACCAAAGATTGTGCAAAGATGAAATCATTGTTGACAGGTATCCTTTTATTCTTACCTTCAGATCTGCCATATCAAATTCTCCCGCCTTCCGCATCACACAAGTGCAATTATAGCATAGTTTTACATTTGATTCCATATACTCAATTTATGACTTTCGCACTAACTGTTTGACTTTTTGAGTAGTTTTTAGTACTGTAGAATTTGTGGTTAAGCAAATACAAAAAAATACATTTAAATAGAAAGGTATGAACTCAAGATGGCAAAGATAGGTTTTGATTACAAAAATGCTCTTGGCTTTGTGAATGAACACGAGATAGGCTACATCGAGAATCAGATAAACAACGCCCATCAGATGCTCCATGACAAAACAGGCCCCGGCAGCGATTTTCTGGGCTGGGTGGAGCTCCCCAATCATTATGATAAGGAAGAATTCTCAAGAATCTTAAAGTCGGCACAAAAAATCAGAGAGGATTCAGATGTCTTGATTGTCATTGGCATCGGCGGGTCCTATCTTGGTGCACGAGCTGCGATTGAAGGGCTTTCTCATTCTTTCTATAATACTCTTCCAAAGGATAAACGAAATGGGCCTGAGGTTTATTTTGCAGGCAACAGCATCAGCTCCAGCTATCTGGCTGACCTTCTGGAACTTATTGAAGGCAAGGATATCTCTGTTAATGTCATTTCCAAATCGGGAACAACCACCGAACCGGCTATTGCCTTTAGAATCTTAAAAGAATACATGGAAAATAAATATGGGAAGAAGGGCGCTCAAGGTCGTATCTATGCAACCACCGATAAGGCCAGAGGTGCACTCAAAACACTGGCCGACTCTGAAGGCTATGAGTCCTTTGTCATTCCGGATGATGTTGGAGGCCGTTTTTCTGTGTTAACGGCTGTAGGTCTTCTTCCGATTGCAGCAGCCGGAATTGATATTTTAGAAATGATGCAGGGCGCTCAACAGGCCTATAGTGACTGTAAAAAGCCCTTTGCTGAAAATGACTGCTACAAGTATGCTGCTGTTCGAAATGCCCTTTACAGGAAAGGTAAGACCACCGAAATCATGGTCAACTATGAACCCTCCTTGCATTTTGTCACTGAATGGTGGAAACAGCTTTACGGCGAAAGTGAAGGCAAGGATCAGAAGGGCATTTTCCCGGCAGGCGTGGATTTCTCCACGGACCTTCATTCCATGGGACAATATGTCCAGGACGGTCTGCGCAACATTTTTGAGACCGTACTTAACGTTGAAAAATGCAGGAAGACCTTGAAGATGATCTCCACCTCCGATGACTTGGATAAGCTTAATTATCTTTCAGGTAAGGATGTGGACTTTGTCAATAAAAAGGCTATGCAAGGCACCATCTTGGCTCATAATGATGGAGGAGTGCCCAATATGGTCGTTAATATCCCCGAAATGACCGCTTACTGGTTTGGCTATTTAGTTTATTTCTTTGAAAAGGCTTGTGGCATCAGTGGCTATATTTTAGGTGTCAATCCTTTTGACCAACCTGGAGTTGAGGCTTATAAGAAGAATATGTTTGCCCTTCTTGGCAAACCCGGCTTTGAGAAAGAAAAGGCTGAACTCGAAAAGCGTTTATAATTATAATTGTACTTGCTTTCAACCAGGTGTTATGCTAAAATGAAAAGCGCTGTATAAACAAATTCGGAGGTTTTAATATGGGCGTACTGACAATTATTGTGAATATCCTTTATATACTGGTCTGTCTCGTGATCATCGCAGTTGTTCTTCTTCAAGCTGGTCGTTCGGCCGGTATGGGCGGTTCTATAGCTGGTGGGGCAGAAACCTTCTTTGGAAAAAATAAAGGTCGTGCCTACGAAGCGCTGCTGAGTAAATACACAGGATGGATTGCTGTTTTATTCATTATTATCTCAGTCGTCCTTGTATTTTTAATGAAATAATTCAATTAAGATTATCATTATGAGGCTGTGCATGCGGAAAGTATGTATGGCCTTTTGTTCATTTAAATGAAATTTGTTGCCTATGGCTTAGCCCGAAGATTAATTACTGTAGAAAGGTTTTGCTAGAGGTAGCTCGCATTCCTTGCTGCGCGATAACTTCTTCCTTCAGTGGAAGTTACCTCTTAGCCCATAGACCATTGGCTAAAGGAAGGATGATTAAGTATATGCCAGACTTTAAGATAAAATCAGATTATAAGCCTACCGGGGACCAGCCCAAGGCCATTGAGGCCCTTTCATCCCTTATTGAGAAAGGTAGTAAGCATCAGACCCTCTTGGGTGTTACCGGGTCGGGAAAAACCTATACTATAGCCAATGTGATTGAGAAGGTTCAAAAGCCCACCCTTGTGCTTGCTCATAATAAGACCTTGGCAGCCCAGCTTTGCAATGAGTTCACAGAGTTTTTTCCTGATAACGCAGTAGAGTATTTTGTAAGCTACTATGACTATTATCAGCCCGAGGCCTACATTCCTTCTACCGACACCTATATTGAAAAGGATTCCTCTATCAATGATGAAATCGATAAGCTGCGCCACTCTGCCACCGCAGCTCTCTTTGAAAGAAAAGATGTTATCATTGTCGCCAGTGTATCGTGTATCTATGGTTTGGGTGACCCAGAGGATTATACTGAGCTCATGCTTTCTTTAAGACCCGGTATGATCAAGGACCGGGATGAGGTTATACGTAAACTGGTTGATATTCAATATACCCGAAGCCAGTTTGATTTTAAGCGGGGAACCTTCCGTGTCATGGGTGACGTTTTGGATATATTCCCGCCGTCCTCCACAAACACAGCCCTGCGGGTTGAATTCTTCGGAGATGAAATTGAGCGTATCACTGAGATTGATATCCTCACAGGTGAAATAACCGGTGTTAGGTCCCATATTGCAGTATTCCCTGCATCCCACTTTGCGACCCAACGGGAGAAAATGGATAAGGCCATTCACACTATTGAAGAAGAGCTGGAGGAGCAGTTGGCTTATTTCAAAGCCAATGATAAGCTCGTTGAAGCCCAGAGGCTGGAGCAAAGGACCCGTTACGACATCGAGATGATGCAGGAAATAGGTTTCTGTCAGGGGATTGAGAATTATTCCAGACATATCAGCGGACGCAAAGCAGGTAGTGCGCCTTATACGCTTATTGATTACTTCCCCAAGGATTTTTTGCTGGTTATTGATGAATCCCATGTCACAGTCCCCCAAATCGGTGCCATGTATCATGGGGATCGTTCACGCAAGGAATCCTTGGTGGAATACGGCTTTCGGCTGCCCTCAGCCTTTGATAACAGGCCGTTGACCTTTGAGGAGTTTAGTCAGAGGATCAATCAGGTCATTTATGTGAGTGCCACACCGGCCCCCTATGAGCGCAATCTTTCTGCTCAGATCGTGGAGCAGATCATTCGGCCAACAGGTCTTATTGATCCTGAGATTATTGTCAGACCGGTTAAAGGGCAGATTGATGATCTTCTCCATGAGGTGAATGAAAATACTTCAAAGGGCTTTAGAACCCTTGTGACGACCTTAACTAAAAAGATGGCTGAAGATTTGACCAAGTATATGGAAGAGATGGGTGTAAGGGTAAAATACCTGCATTCGGACATCGACACCCTGGAACGAATGGAAATCATCCGTGACCTGCGTTTGGGTAAGTTTGATGTTCTCGTCGGCATCAACCTGCTCAGAGAGGGCCTTGACCTTCCTGAGGTGGCCATGGTTGCTATTCTGGATGCCGATAAGCAAGGTTTCCTAAGATCTGAAACCTCACTGATACAGACCATTGGTCGTGCGGCCAGAAATGTAAACGGGCGGGGCATCATGTATGCCGATACCGTCACAAACGCTATGCGGAACGCAATCGGTGAAACAAACCGACGTCGTCAAATCCAGCAGGAATATAATACATGCCATCAGATTACGCCCCAATCCATTCATAAAGCGGTGCACAATGTCATTGAAGCCACTAAAGCGGCAGAGGATAATGAGAGCTATAAGAAGGACCGGAAAACAGATGCTGAGATTCTTGATAAAGAAACCCTTAACAGCCTGATTGAAAATCTGACGAAGGATATGAAGCAGGCCGCACGCGAGCTGGAGTTCGAACGTGCAGCAGCCCTTCGTGACCAAATTGAGGATTTGAGAAGGAGGCTGAAATGATAGATAACGACTGGAACGCTTTACTTGGGGATGAATGGGGTAAAGAATACTTCGCGAAACTACAGATATGGCTTGATGAGGAATACCGGACCAAACCCATTTTTCCGCCAAGGGATGAGGTATTTACTGCGTTATCCTTAACCCCTTATAGTGGAGTTAAATGTATTTTGATTGGACAGGACCCTTATGCCACCAGAGGCTTTGCTCATGGCTTGGCTTTTTCAACCAAAGATGGAGCACGAATCCCAAAATCCCTACAAAACATCTATAAAGAGTTGAACAGTGACCTGGGCTGCCCCATCCCCAATCATGGCTATCTTAAAAAATGGGCGGATCAAGGCGTACTGATGCTTAATGCCATCCTAACAGTTGAGGAGGGTAAGCCTCATTCACATAAGGGGAAGGGCTGGGAGAGGTTTACAGACAGCATCATATCCCTGGTAGACCAAAAGGACACACCCGTAGTGTTTATTCTCTGGGGAAACAATGCCAGAGAAAAGAAAATACTTATTAAGAACCCAAGACATATGATAATCGAATCAGCTCATCCTAGTCCGCTCTCAGCTTCCAGAGGATTCTTTGGAACAAAGCCTTTTTCAAGAGCTAATGCTTTTTTAATTGAAAATGGTCTTAAACCCATTGATTGGCAGATTGAAAAAGTCTCAAAAGGCGAGACGTCATAAAACAAAAGAAGAGGGTTTATTTATGTTCATGTATGTATTTTCAATTGTACTTGTAGTCGCATCCAATATCTTTTACCATATATGCCAGAAGTCAACACCACAGGGAGCCAACCCGTTTTCAGCCTTGTTTGTTACTTACATAACTGCAGCATTGGTATCGATGCTTGCGTTTCATTTTTACAAAACGGATGAAGGCTTTTTTCAGTCCTTTAAGCAGCTTAATTGGACCAGCCTATTACTGGGCGTTGCTATTGTTGGCCTTGAGTTCGGCTTTATAATGGCCTACAGGGCAGGCTGGAGTATCAGCGTAGGATCTTTGGTAGCCAACATTATAGTTGCACTTATGCTTATTCCTTTAGGAATCTTGCTTTTTAAAGAAGGGTTTAATTTAAGTAAATTACTGGGTGCCGCTTTTTGTATTATGGGTTTGATACTTATTAACAAATAATGAAGCCCGACATTCATTGGCATACTATTTATATGGCAATTTTTACAAATCGCAGTATATTCCATGATGTGTTCAAAAGCCTACTCAGATGATTTTACAGAGTGATTGTATAAAAAATACCATGAAAATTGTGAATTGGGCGGGAAAATAAGGATTTTATGTTAAGCATAAGAGCTCCACATGCAGGTTAAGTTATGAAAGTGAATTTGCATCGTGGAGCGTGATTTTTTTGTGGAAAAGAACTCTTAAACCCTCTTTTATCATATTTGTTTTGGCTTTGATGCTTATTGTTTCTTATGCTGTGACACTGTTAACGATTCCCGGTCATATTACGCTTTTAGCGGGGGAGGATTATATCTTATCTTATAAGTCTCCCTTTTTTTTGCAAGCCTATTCAAAAAGTGAAATTTTGAAGGTCAGTGATCATGATGATAAGTCTGCTACTGCTAATGGAAAACCGTACACACTTTTAGCCCTGAAGCAAGGTGTCGCCGAGCTTGATTTGCGCATGCTGGGTCTCATTCCTGTCAAGACAATCCAGGTGCGTTCCATTATGAATCAACAGGTCGTTGCAAGCGGTCATCCTATAGGAATTAAGCTAAAGACCAATGGAATCATTGTCATTAATGTATCCGGTGTTATCTTGGAGGATGGCTCCAGAGTATCACCGGCAGAAACGGCCGGCCTATTGACAGGAGATATTCTTATAAATGCTGGAGGACAGAAGCTAAGCAGCATTCGGGATTTATTGAATGTTATTGAGAAATCGGCGGGTAAACCCATCAGTATCAGCTATAAAAGGCAAAATACTCAATACAATACCACCATAACCCCTATTAAGTCCGGTGAGGACCAGCAATACCGGGTAGGAATATGGGTACGGGATAGCTCTGCAGGCATTGGTACGTTAACTTTTGTTGATCCTGCTAATAAAGTTTATGGTGCTTTGGGTCACGGAATCAACGATATCGATACGGGGTCCTTGTTGCAGGTAGGATCGGGACAGCTTTTAAAATCGAATATAGAGGGGATAAAGAAAGGCATCAAGGGCTCTCCCGGAGAGCTTGAGGGCGAGTTTCTCAATTCACCCCGTGTTGTGGGAGACATTGAATTAAACTGTGATTTCGGTGTATTTGGAAAGTTCAACGGAGACCCTAAAAAGGATAAATGGGGAAAAACCATGCAGATAGGATCTCATAGTACCGTTAGGGTGGGTAAGGCAACCATTCTAGCCTGTATCAGGGATAATATCGTAGAGGAATATGAAATAGAAATCCAGCGTATTGCCAGGACTGATTTGAATAGCACGAAGAATATGGTCATTCGTATTACCGACAGCAGGCTTTTAGAAGCTACAGGCGGCATTGTGCAAGGCATGAGCGGGAGTCCCATCCTACAGGATGGACGGTTAATCGGTGCTGTGACCCATGTATTTATCAATGATCCTATGCGGGGTTATGGCGTTTTTATTGAATCCATGCTGGATAGATCCAATACATTGGGTAAGAGCTCGTCTTCTTTGGTTGAGACCTCAGGGAACTAATGATCACAAGGAATGGTAGATTTTTCATTTAATCAAGCGACCCCATGAAGGGCTCAACAAGACCTTCATGGGGTCGCTTATTTATTATTAAATGTTCTTCTCCCTTTTAATTTGCCACCTGTTTGGCAGGTAATAGGGTTTTCTATCCATCCCTTAGTCTGTTATAATGGAATCAAATCATCCAGGGGGGAGAATCTATGCGCATTGCGGTTATTGACGGCCAGGGCGGAGGAATCGGAAAATCGATAATCGAGAAATTAAGATTAAGTTTAGGTCAAAGATTGGAGATCTTGGCGTTGGGTACCAATGTTTTAGCGACTTCTGCCATGCTTAAGGCCGGGGCAGATGAAGGGGCATCGGGAGAAAATGCCATTTTAGTTAATGTACCGAAAGTGGATTTAATTGTTGGCTCATTGGGCATCATTGCCGCTAATTCCATGATGGGAGAATTGTCACCCGCCATGGCGCGTGCTATTGCAGATAGTCCTGCAAAAAAACTACTGGTGCCGCTTAACCGTTGTAATTTACATGTCATAGGTGCCAGAAATGAAACCTTGCCGCAATATATTGATGAGATGGTTGAGACTGTAAAAGCTCATATGGTATAATGTATGGAACTATAGGGAAATTAAGGTGATCCTGTGCAAAAGTCTGTTCAAACTATTGAACAATTGTTAAAGGAATGCAAGGAGCATATCTTTACCAATCCACCATCAGCTGAGGAAAAAGCCAGAGAAGCCTTGGAGCTTTCATCCCGTTGTGGTTACGACGAAGGACGTTTTGAGAGCTTATTTGCTATGTCGCGCATCAGTAATGTCTATAATCAAAACGCTCATGCTCTGAAATGCTATGATGAATGTCTTCAAATCGCTGAAAAACTCAAGGATCCCAAAAGAATAGCGCTGGCTAAAAACGCATTGGGTATTACATATAACGATATGGCTGTTCATTCCAAGGCCTTGGAGTACTTTCTGGAAGTTTTGGAGCTTGTTAAAAAAAACAACCTTAATGAGATCGAGTGCCGAGTAAATAATAATATTGCCTCTGTTTTTTCTGATCTCAAGGATCATAAAAATAGTCTTAAATATTTAATCAAAGCCTATGAGAAGGCCTTGATCATCCATGAACCCCTAGCCCTGTACCTTCGTAATATTGCCAACTGCTATTTGGACTTGGAGGACTATGAGAAGGCCTATCAATATTGTTTGCTCGCAAGGAATACCAACTGGCGCGAGCGGGATGAGGATATATGGGCCGATATTTACTTCATACTGGCTGTCGTCCTTACTAAAAGGGGACGACGGATACGTTCTGACAAGGCTTTTAACCTTGGTGTTACCCTATCAAAGAAATACCATAACTTTTATTCCTGCGCTGAGGGCTATTTTGACAGGGCTTTATTCTATAAGGAAGAACAGGAATATGCCCAAGCTATCCTATGCCTGGATGAAGCCTATAAAATCAGTGCCCAATATGACTATTTAAGCCTTTTGCAGAAGATCCATAAGCTTTATGCAGAGGTCTGCCGGAGAATAGGGGATACAAGCCGGGAAAATCAGGCTTTGCGCGAGTATCTGGCCATTACCGAGAAGCTTGAGGAAAGTGAATTTGATAAAAAGAGAGTCTATGCGGCCATGCAGCTTACCCTCTTTTCCATACGCAAGGAGCACCAGCACCTAAAGGAAAATGTGGATAAGGATCCTTTAACGGGTTGCCTTTGTTATCGGGATTTTGAATCTAAAATAGCCCATGCCCTGGAGGATTCCGATAAACATGGGGCTATGCTGTTTATGGATGTGGATAACCTTAAGCAGGTCAATGACAAGTATGGACATCCTGCGGGTGACAAGCTCATTATTGAATTTGCCGGCATACTGAATAAGGTATTTGGCGACAAGGCTTTATTGGTACGTAAAGGAGGAGATGAGTTTATTGTCTTCTTACTGCGAGGGAGTCGAAACTACGTTATCCAGCTTCTTGATGAAATGTATATGTCCTTAGCCAGGCCTAGGGTGATAGGAAAGTCCCTAATGCCCTTGAGCTGCAGTATTGGCATTGCAATGGCCCCCAGGGATTCCATATCGGTAAAGGAACTTGAGGCCATGGCCGACAAAGCCATGTACAAGGCAAAAAAAATGGGCAAGCGACGCTACTGTTTTTATGATTCTCTCGAGGCTCAAGACATTGCAGAGCCTGAATAAATCATCATGGGAGGTCTTTGTGGGAGAAATTCTTGATACCCGACACCTTAAAATTATACGAACCGAGCAGCGATGCTTTATTGAAATACCAGCTTTTTCTGTTTTCCCGGAGCTGATTCATGGTTTTACCACACGATTTGGAGGCGTTAGTACCGGGGATTATTCCTCTTTTAATTTAAACTTTAATCGACCCGATCCGAAAGAAAATGTTTATGAGAATTACCGGCTTTTAGGTCAAGCAGTGGGTGTTTCTCTGGAGGATATGGTTATCTCCTACCAAGTTCATGATAAAACGGTGATGCCCGTATTTTCAGAGCATGCAGGGATGGGTATTACAAAAGAACGAAGCTATCGAAATGTCGATGGACTGGCGACTCAGGAAAAGGATTTATTACTGGTGACCCACTATGCGGATTGTGTGCCCCTTTATTTCTATGATCCCGTGGAAAAAGTAATGGCCCTCTCTCATTCCGGCTGGAAGGGGACCCTCCTTGATATTGGAGGAGAGACAGTGGCGGTATTAAAGGAAAAGTATGGCTGTGAACCCAGCAACCTGCATGTTGCCTTTGGGCCCCACATTAAGGCCTGCTGTTTTGAAGTGGGGGATGATGTAGCCCAGCCCTTTAAAGAAACCTTTCCCTGGGCAGAGATGTACAGCACTAAAACAGCTAAGGAGAAATGGCTTTTGGATTTGGAAGGCATCATCAGCCAAAGCCTTATGCGCCACGGTGTAAGTGCTGATCATATTACAGGATGCAAGGTATGTACGCGATGCCACTCGGACTTATTCTTCTCCCATCGTGGAAGCGGAGGGAAAACAGGTACAGGAGCAGCTTTTATGATGATAAGAGGGCATGGTCATGAATAAAATCCTTTTGATATTGCTATCGATGGTTTTAATATTGAGCGGATGCACCCAGCAGCAAGTAAATGAGCCGGCAAAGATCACGACGAGTCTGGATAAGGGTGTTGTCCGAGTGATTCGCGAGGATGAAGGGCCTGCCCAAGGTGGTATTTTAAATTTATTTATGGTTAAGCCCGATACCTTGAACCCCTTGACCAGTCAAAATGCGACTGTCCGCCAGCTTTCCGCTTTTGTCTTTGACAGCCTGTTTCTTGAAGAGGAAGACGGAACACTAATAAACAGCTTGGCGGACGACTATGCCTTCAGTCAGGATGGCCTGATCTTAGACATTACACTGAGAGATGATATTCTTTTTCACGATGAACAGCCCCTCACCGCCGATGATGTAGCCTTTTCTCTGGAGACCATCCGAACAGCTAACAAAAGATCCCTTTATGGAAATCATGTATCGAATATAGAGACTGTTAAGGTGATAAACAGGCTAAGTCTGAGGTTGATACTGAGAACACCGGATACAACCCTTCCTGACAAGCTCACCTTTCCCATCATACCCCGACATGTTTTTCAGGATTGGCCCATTGAAGGTCATGACAGTACCATGAAGCTCATTGGGACTGGGGCTTTCAAATTTGACAGCTACGAGGGGGAGGTACTTTCACTCTTACGCAATGATTCCTGGTGGTATCTGAAAGTCCCTGATGGCCTTTCACATCCGATTTGGCTTGATGGGATAACCTTCAAGGTTTTTTCGAATGTATCTGAAATGATGCAGGCCTTTCAAAAACAGGATATTGACATCGCTTACCTCGATGAGAGTGGTTTGGAGAGCTATGAAAAAAGGGCAGATATCTTTTTAAATCGCTATGAGAGTAACGCCCTTGAATTCCTTGCTTTTTCACCGGTGGGAAGGGAAGGCTCGCCCATAAAACAGGAGGCTTTCAGAGCCTCAATGATTCAATATCTGAGTCAATATGCCCTTTTGAATCCTCTCCCAATAGGCAAATCCGCCATCCCCTTGTCCGGTGAGACTTCCCACGAGAATCAGGCCGCTTCGGGGAATAGGATAAACCGTGAATCAACCCTTGAGGCTTTAGCTGCGATTGGCTTTACCTATGAGGAGGATGATAACCGGCTAATTTTTGTGAAGAACGGTTCAAAGATACATGTTTCCTTATCCCTTAAGTATAATGGGCAAAATCCAGACAGGCAGACCGTCAGTGAATGGATAACGTCTGCTTTATTTGAAATCGGAATAAATGTTACACCTGAAAGCACGAGTTATTCTGATGAGCAAGCTCTGATAAAAAACGGAAAGTTTGATATGATGCTTTTGGGATGCCGGATGCCCCTCTTTACTGATATGGCGGGTAGTTTGGAGCTTGTGAAGCGTACATTGGGTATGGATGAGCATAATGGGGTACTGCTGCCCCTTTATAGAAAATATGGCGCAGTGTTGTACCACAATTCCATCAGGGGGCCTAGGTCGCCTTCATGGAAAAATCTTTACAACGGTTGGATGGACTGGTATTTGGTCAAATCACCTGAATAGACAATAGGCTCGATGAGGTTGAATGATGGAGATGAACAATGCCTACGGGATAGTTTTCAGACGGCTGGCACAAGAAGACCTGTCCCTTCTTGAAAAGTGGTATAATAGAACCGATTGCTTTGGCTATGCCACAGGCTTCAGGGACTTTTCGGATATCAAGGAAAAGCTATACGATCCCTTAAAGACAGATGCCTGGATTGCCATGATTGATAGGTCAGAGGATAACCTTACCATCGGATTTATATATGGTGAAATCAAGAAGGTTGAGATCAAAACCGTCCTATGGATCAATATACTCATCATCGAGCCAGCTTATCAGCACAAAGGCCACGGTACCTCAGCTGTCAAGAAGCTGCTTCATAGCGCACAAGTTCAATACGGCCCTTTAACCTGCATTGTCGCTGTTTCAGATCAGAATAGCCAAGGTTTGTCCTTTTGGAAAAAACTTGGCTTTTCTCGCTCCGAATCTATGGAAGACTCTCTCAATCAATTGGGGAATTCCCACGTCGCTATTTTCAAGAAAGACTTAGCCTAAACGAAAAGGGGTCTGATATGAAAAGGCCATTGGTGGTCGCCGCTATTGCCTTAATAGGGGGCATTATATTAGCACATGTAAATATTTCACATACTTGGGAAATGATGTGTATTGCTTTGATCCTTGCTGCCATGCTT
>JAEYPI010000043.1 GCA_023410885.1 Bacillota bacterium | reverse complement strand
GCATATGATCCATGTGCCATTAGTACTGATAGCTTTCTCAAATGCCGCTTCAGTATTAACTATGGAGGCTGTTGTCATCATGTCGAGACCCGGTGAAGCGGTGGGAACTCCTGTGGCTGTTTCGGTTGGAGAGGGTGAAAGCGTCATGAGTGGAGAGGGGGAAAGCGGTATGAGTGGAGAGGCTGAATTTGTTATAATAGGAGTTACCGTTGGTGAGTTAGTTGGAGTTTGAGTTCCTGTAGTACCGCAGCCACTGGCAAAAGTGCAGATCAATATCAATGCCAATACCAGAAATTCAACTTTTACAATTCGTTTCATTTAAAGTCCTCCTTGGTTTTTATTCAGGTTTATCTTTAGTACATTATGTCCCAAACGATTGAAATTCACTCATATTCTTTAAAGGCGCCACAACCTGACCCTGAAATAATGTTTGAATGTTTTCAAGGGGGTTGTTAATAGGTCGTATCAATAACTCGGGTACTCCGTTCGAAATCTTTGATTTCTCTTGTGGGTCGAGGCTTGTGGTTCGTTCCTTTGGGAACGAACTCTGGTAACGGGTGATGTTATTAATACGAAGTATCAATAACTCGGGTACTCCGTTCGAAATCTTTGATTTCGGTAACGGGTGATGTTATTATAATGATTACTATATGTCAAAAAAGCGATATTAATGAGATGGGATAAAGTACCTCATGGATCATACATCCATTAGCATCTTACCACTCTCATAAAAAGAGGATTTAATGAGTATTTTAACAGTTGAAAATGTTAGCCACAGCTTTGGTGGAAGAAAAATCTTAGAGAATGCTACCTTCCGATTATTGAAAGGTGAGCACGTGGGTCTGGTAGGGGCAAATGGTGAAGGAAAATCTACCTTTTTAAATATCATCACGGGCAAACTCATGCCCGATGAGGGGAAGATTGAATGGTGCAATCGTATTACGACGGGTTATTTGGATCAGCACACCGTTCTTACCAAAGGGAAAACGATTCGGGAGGTCCTGAGAGAGGCATTCCAGCATATGTTTGATCTGGAGCAGGAGATGCTTCAGATCTACGAAAAAATGGCCGATGCATCAGAATCTGAGTTAAATACAATGATGGAAGATGTGGGGGAGATTCAAAGCGCCCTTGAGCATAGCGGCTTTTACATTCTTGATGCCAAAATAGAGGAAGTAGCTAACGGCCTTGGCTTGGGCGAGATAGGACTTGAGAGGGATGTCTCCGAGTTGAGTGGAGGACAGCGATCCAAGGTGCTTCTGACCAAGCTTTTGTTGGAGAACCCCATGATCCTTATTCTGGACGAGCCGACGAATTTTCTGGATGAGAACCATATTATTTGGCTTAAGAATTTTTTGAAAAACTATGAAAACAGCTTTATTATGGTCTCCCACGATATACCGTTTTTAAACGATGTAGTCAATGTCATTTACCACGTGGAAAATGCTGAACTGACTAGGTATACAGGCAATTATGATCAATTTCAGCAAATGTACCAGTTAAAAAAGCATCAGAATCAGATTGCCTATGATAAACAGCAGAAAGAGATTGAAAAGCTGGAGGATTTTATTGCCCGCAACAAGGCAAGGGCTGCGACGGCAAATCTGGCGAAAAGCAGGCAGAAGAAGCTTGATAAGATGGAGATTATTGAAAAGGGCAGAGAAAAAGTTAAGCCCATCTTTAAATTTAGGGAGGCCAGAGCAGCAGGTAAGGTGATTTTCCAAACCCAGCAATTGGTCATTGGCTATGGTGAGCCGTTGACCAGATCGTTGGATATTAGCTTGGAGCGTGGCCAGAAAATTGCCATTAAGGGCGTAAACGGACTTGGCAAAACGACGCTGCTAAAGACCCTGCTCGGAATGATTAAACCGGTTTCAGGTGAGGTTATTCTTGATGATTACCTCTATCCCGGCTATTTTGAGCAAGAATCGGAGCGGTCAGACAGAACGGCCCTTGAAGAAATTTGGAACCTTTACCCCGGTATGAATAATGGGGAGGTAAGAGCTGCGTTGGCAAAATGCGGGCTCACAACGGAACATATCCAGAGTCAGATGTCTGTTTTAAGTGGTGGCGAGAGCGCCAAGGTGCGGCTTTGCAAGCTGATGCTAAAGGATGTCAATTGGCTGGTGCTGGACGAGCCCACCAACCATTTGGATGTTGACGCAAAGGAAGAGCTTAAAAAAGCCCTGAGGGAATTTAAAGGTACCATTATCCTGGTCAGCCATGAGCCGGAGTTCTATGAGGATTGGGTTACAGGGGTCTGGAATGTTGAAAGCTGGACCACAAAAATTGTGTAAAAACAATTTATACAAATACGTTGACATTAACGTTACGTAAAGGTGTAATATTCAGCTTGTAAGGAGCAAGAACCATGGAATACACCGTGCAAAAGCTTGGCCGATTGGCTGGAATAAGTACCCGTACACTGCGGTACTATGATGAGATTGGTATTCTTAAGCCGGAAAGAATCAATTCATCAGGTTATCGAATTTACGGGAAAGAGCAAGTAGATCGACTACAGCAGATACTCTTTTACCGTGAATTAGGTGTCAGCCTGGACAGTATAAAAGACATCGTCACAGCACCTTCATTTAATGGCGCCAGAGCATTAAGAGAGCACCATGAAAAGCTTCTTATGAAAAGAGAACAGCTGGATGCCTTGATTGCTAATGTTGAAAAAACAATAGCTGTCACAGAAGGGAGAATTGAAATGGCGGATAAAGAAAAGTTCGAAGGCTTTAAGCAAAAACTGATTGATGAGAATGAAGAAAAATATGGTGATGAGATCAGGCAAAAGTATGGTAAAGAGACTGTCGAAAAGTCAAATGCTCATTTTAAGAACATGAGCAAGGAGGATTTTGACAATATGAACGGTCTTGCAGGCAAAATAACAGAAACCCTGGCCGAAGCTTTCAAAACCGGTGATCCTGCCGGACCCCTTGCTCAAAAAGCAGCAGATCTGCATAAGCAGTGGATCACTTATTGCTGGGGTCACTACAGTAAAGAAGCTCATGCAGGTCTTGCTCAAATGTATGTGGATGATGAAAGATTCGCAGCCTACTATGATAAAAACCAGCCCGGTGCGGCAGCCTTTTTAAGGGATGCCATCCATATTTACACAGGGATGAAGGTCTAAACGGTATGGACCTCAAAGCGATTGGAATAGCCAATCGCTTTTTGTTATCTCTATTTATCGGAAAAGACCTGTCTGATGGTCTTATAAGTGTTTATTTCTGAATTGACCTTAAAATGGAACGTATAAGGACTTCCTTTTACTGCAGTTCTATGTTAGAATTTAGTGATTTTATAATGAAGAGGTACTAAATTGATTACAGTAACAAATCTCAGCTTAAATTTTACAGGTACAAACTTATTTTCGAATGTTAATGTTAAATTCACTCCCGGTAACTGCTATGGTATTATCGGGGCCAATGGTGCAGGAAAATCCACATTCCTGAAAATATTGTCCGGAGAAATTGAACCCTCCACTGGAGAGGTTTCTATTCCTGAAAACATAAGGATGTCGGTTTTAAAACAAGATCATTATGCCTACGATGAATTTACCGTTCTTGATACTGTCATCATGGGCAATATGCGGTTATATGAGATTTCGAAGGAAAAGGATGAGCTCTATGCTAAGGCTGATTTTTCTGACGAGGACGGAATAAGAGCTTCTGAACTGGAAGCTGAATTTGCTGAGCTCAACGGATGGGAGGCAGAGACAGAGGCGTCAAAGCTTATTCAGGGCTTGGGCTTGGATAATGATTTACTCTACGCCCAAATGAACAGTCTTGCGGGAAATGAAAAGGTTAAAATTCTGCTTGCTCAGGCCTTGTTTGGTCACCCTGACATTATCTTATTGGATGAACCGACCAACCATCTGGATATTCAATCCAAGAACTGGCTGGAAGATTTCGTGCTGGAGTATACGGGAACTATTATTGTGGTCTCCCATGACCGCCATTTTCTCAATACCGTGTGTACCCATATCGCAGATATTGATTATGGTAAGATCAAGGTATTTGTGGGCAACTACGACTTCTGGTATGAGTCCAGCCAATTGATCCAGCGCATGATCAAGGAGCAAAATAAGAAAAATGAGGATAAGGCTAAGGATTTGCAAGCCTTTATCGCACGCTTCTCAGCCAATAAGTCCAAGTCCAAGCAAGCAACCTCCAGAAAGAAGCTTTTAGATAAGCTGACCCTTGATGATTTACCGGCCTCATCCCGGAAATATCCCTATGTAGGCTTTCAAATGGATCGGGAGCCCGGAAAGGAGATCCTTTCCGTCGAGGGCATCAGTAAGACCATTGATGGGGTTAAGGTTTTGAATAATGTTTCTTTCAGAGTGAACAAGGGTGATAAAATTGCCTTTGTCGGTGAGAATGAAATTGCGAACACGACACTTTTTAAGATATTAATGGAAGAAATAGAGCCCGACGAGGGTACCTTCAAATGGGGAATAAGCACATCCCAATCCTATTTCCCCAAGGATAATTCCGAGTTCTTTAATGATTGTGATACTGGTATTATAAACTGGCTGAAGGAATATTCAAAAGACAAGACCGATACCTATTTGAGAGGTTTTTTGGGAAGAATGCTTTTCTCCGGCGATGATGTCTTTAAGCCGGTAAATGTACTTTCCGGTGGTGAAAAGGTTCGCTGTATGCTTTCCAGAATGATGATGTTTGGTGCAAATGCTCTGGTGCTTGACCAGCCTACCAACCATCTTGATTTGGAATCCATCACGGCTGTTAACAATGGCCTTATTGATTTTAAGGGCGTTGTTCTCTTTTCATCCCATGATCATCAGTTCATTCAGACGGTGGCCAACCGCATCATCGAATTTACCGATAGCGGCATGTATGACAAGATGGCCGATTATGATGAGTATATCGAATTGAAGCCAACCCTGTCTCCGCTTTAAGGAGCGGGTTGGGCTTTCGGATGCAGGATAGAGGGAAATGGCATGAATAAAGAGAGAAGGTCGGCCTTTGGGGTTATTCTCATCTTATTATTTTCATGTGCTTTGATGTATATCATTGAAGTCTGGGTCAAGCCCGGGTATCTAATGAAGTCTGTCTGGAAAGTTGGCGCGTTTGCCGGGTTGCCTTTTGTTTACTGCGCGTTTAACAAACGTGTGTCCTTAAAGGATTTCTTTATCATAAGGACACCCAAACAGCTTTTATGGTCTTTGGCTTTGGGAGCAGGAGTTTATGCTCTCATCCTCTGTGGTTACTGGCTGCTGGCTCAATTCATTGATCTAAATAATATTGCGGCCCAGCTATCTGAGAATGCCAAGGTCAATAAAGACAATTTCATAATGGTAGCCCTCTATATTTCTTTTGTTAACTCCCTTTTAGAAGAGTTTTTCTTTAGGGGCTTTGCCTTTCTTTCTTTGAAAAAAATATTGCCGCGCTTTCTTTCTTATATCCTGAGTGCCATGGCTTTTGCTGCTTATCATATCGCCATTATGAGCGGCTGGTTTAGTCCATGGCTTTTCGCTACCCTTATCGCAGGACTTTTTATTGCGGGCTTGTTTTTTAACTGGCTTAATGAAAAAAGCGAAAATATCTATCCTTCCTGGCTGGTCCATATGTCAGCCAATTTTGCCATTAATACCATTGGCTTGATCATGTTTATGGGATAGTGGCATCCATGAGGTGGAAGGTGTTATTCTACGGTTGAAGGCGGTTACACCTGTGTATAAGCAAAATCGAAAACCCAATTTAGAATGGTAATTAAGCCCACTTAATATGTTGCACTGTATAAAAAGTCACGGAGGTTCTGGCCCCCGAGACTTTTGCATACTGCTCCTATCAAGAGGTGTGGTCAGTGATGGTGGCTGCCTGCCTCGTTTCTGCTACCTCCATGAGTTCCCGTTCCGATTCAATATCAACGGGATGGGGGTATCTCAGGGCAACTTTTTCAAACTGCCTTTTGAACTGTTCGGCCTTTATGCCATCCTTCTCAGCCAGCAGTGCATAAGCATACTGGGTTCGTAGAATTGAGGGGAAGTTTTTCATGGTCTTCATAAAATTTTTTAGGGATTTATCCAGCATTAGATTCAGCATTTCCGGACGATTTTTCCCTATCAACTCACAATAAATACGGTCCACGGTTAAAAGGCTGCGATACAAGCCCACAAGGCCTGAATCTGAAGCGATCAGTGTTTTCATCATGTCATCAGCTTTTTCAAAATCCTTAGCATCCATCAATCGATTACAGGCCATTACACTGATTGCTGTAACTAGGCTGTTTTTCTCATTATTAACGGATGGGGCCACAAACCATTCCTCGGGCATATCCTTTATACGCACACCCTTTAAGAGCTCCTCATGTATTTTTAGCTGCAGATAAAAGGCTCTTAAGGCTTCAGGGTTTTTCCCGAGGGACAGGGCGTTATAGCCATCATTATCCACCATGCCAAGCCGCATCGGAATACCATTCACCAGGGCAAAGGAGAAACCCACCAGAGCCGCAATAATGCATAGGCCTGAAACCAAAATACTATTCCTGAAAAGGAAAAAGAGTCCTAGAAAGAGAAGGGAAGCGGCCAAATTGAGAAGAGAGCCCCCCATGTTATAGAGCGCAAAGGGGATTCTACCATTGACAAACTCCGGTGGTGCCATTAAGCATTGTCCACCGGTTCCTGCAAGGGAAAGACGGCTGAAATGAATATGCTCGCCTTTTTTAATCCACATATAGCTTCCGATTCTAAAGGATGAAAACTTATAACCCGTCATAAGTCCAAACAGTAAATGCCCCGTTTCATGGATGATAATCTGTAGAAACAGAGCAATATAGATACCCATAAGATAGAGGGCGCCTGTCAGGATTAACTCCACTGTTGTATTATCAGCCGCTTTCAACTGCCAGAAGAATTCAACGATTAATATGCCACAGACGGCTCCAATTAATAGAAAGAAAACTGACGGCAAGTGCTGTCTCCATTTACCGGATTTCTTTTTGTCAGCCTTTTCCACAGGGCTCATCCTTTCTGTCAATTCAAAACCACCAACGGTGCAAGGCATCTATACTTTTTATCCCAAACTAGGTGGTGCTGAAATTTGACCTCAAGCCTACAAGGTTTAATTATTTTTCTTTATTATATAGGGATTATCACGATAAGTCCATTTACAGGGCATGTTCTTTTCTCAATGAAGCCAAGTCTCAAGAGAAGGCTTCGCCTTGAAGATGTTTGGCTGAAAATTATATAATAGAAGCAGCGTGTAAATATCTTCCTATGAGGTGATCAAATGATTTTCTACTTTTCGGGGACGGGAAATTCCTATTATGCAGCCCGTCAAATTGCCCAATACCATGGAGAAACCTTGTATTCCATTGCTCATGAAATGCGGCGTACAGAAGATACACTCAACTATACCCTCAATGAAAATGAACTGTTGGGCTTTGTTTTTCCTGTCTACGCATGGGGGCCTCCGCGTATGGTGCTTGATTTTATCCAACGGCTAAAGCTCAACAAGCTGCAGCTACCCTATACTTTTTCTGTGGCCACCTGTGGGGACGAGGAAGGGTATGCAACGCGTATGCTTCTAAAAGCGCTAAATAAAAAAGGGTTAGTGCTCAATAGCGGCTATACCCTTATTATGCCCAATAATTATATTCTCGGCTTTGATGTGGACCAAGAGGCTGTAAAGGAGGAGAAATTAGCACGTGCTGAGCAATCCCTCCAAGAGATTAATGCCTATATTGAGAAACGTCAGCAGATGTATTTTCCCTTAAAAGAGGGTACACATCCTTTCTTAAAAAGTAGAGTGATTAATCCCTTGTTCAATCGCTTTGCCCTCCGGACCGATGGTTTTTATGCGACTGAGGCCTGTATTGAATGCGGTCTTTGTCAAAAGGTATGCTGTGCCAATACCATTACCTGCAAGGGTCGCCCCACATGGGGAAAGTCCTGTACCCAATGCCTGGCTTGCATCCATCGCTGTCCTGTAAAAGCCATTGAGTATGGCAAAAGAACAAAGGGGAAGGGGCGATACCTTCATCCCATCTTGAAGGAGGGAAGCGCACAGCACCCACTTTAAAAAAATATCTTTTTTTTGGTTTGTCTGGTATACTACCCTAGTGCCTTTAACTATTTTTTGAAATTCAGTTCATAAACATTGGAAATCAGCCTATATTTGCGAGGTGAATTGTAGAAAATAGATTAGAAAAATAAACCTAAAGGAAGATAATATGGAAACACTGAATTTTGAAAATTTGAACCTTTCGGAAGAGGTTTCTAAAGCCTTGGCTGCTATGGGCTTTGAGGAAGCCACACCGATCCAGACCCAATCCATACCGCCCATACTGGAGGGGCGTGATGTTTTAGGACAAGCTCAAACAGGAACAGGAAAAACCTGCGCATTTGGCATTCCGGCTATTGAAAAAATAGAGGATGAGGCAGAAGATATTCAAGTATTGG
>JAEYPI010000004.1 GCA_023410885.1 Bacillota bacterium | reverse complement strand
CGGGTGCTTATCTTTGTGCCAACATATTCACCATTTCTTTCATTGACAGGGTAAGTATTAACTTTTTGGGCTCCGGTGAGCTTCCATGTAAAGGCATCGGAAACAGTAAAGTTTGTTTTGCGGGTTTTCATCGTTACATAAGAGGCTGTATCCGTTGCACAACTTGATACATAATCCCAGAACTTCTCATTATAATTGGCATCTTCATTCTTCACATCTCCGTTCAGAAAGGGGATGAAGGTTATATCCGCATCCTTGGAGAGACTTTTGACAGAATATTGAATAGCGGCGATATCAGGGTCAGCATAACTGACAAAGCGTTGGGTTTTAATCTCAAACGCGGAACCGTCCGTCCCAAAAAAGGTAAAGCTTCTCTTAAGAACGCTCTCCTTCATATCAAGCTCTCTTCTGTAGTCGGAAAATCGTGAAGAAGCCAAATCAATACCTTCTCCATTAATGAATACGCGAATACCAATAAAATCAATTGCATTCAGGACCTTTGCAAAATATTCGGGATAGCCGTTTTTCCACCAGCCGACACGGGTTTTATCAGGATAATAGACACCCGCCACATAGGTACCTTTTAAGGAATCGCCTGTAAAGTCCTCCTCATGGTTACCCCTTAGCCCCATTCGGCCATTGCCGGAAGACATCAGACTTTCAAATAATCGGTTATCCTCTTGAGAAAACCCCTCCTGAATGATTTTCCATTGGTCATTAATCAGGATGCTCATTTATAAAACCTCCGTGGGTTTATTCTATCCCGATCTCAAGGCTGATATGATTTTCATCATACAGTTCTATCCAAGTGCATCTCAAAAATCCCCGTCCTCTACTTCTTTTGAACGAAATATGACCTATGAAGGATAAGGGGTCGCACCCTGTGATTATATAATTTGGGGAATATTTTGTCTATGGCATACCAAAGCCAAGGCTATACCCTAGATTTACATTTTTTCGTCATTTATCGTTTAACCATCCCTTTCTTGACTTAACTTACATTTTACAGTATGATATTGGAAAATAGCGTCGATTATAATCCATGAGCAGCCCTTATCTCTTGCGATCCGGAGGTATCTGTCATGCCAATCAAAGCAGCACTTTTTGATTTAGACGGTGTCATTGTCGACACGGCCAAATATCATTTCCTTGCCTGGCAAAGACTTGCCAACGAATTGGGCTTTAACTTCAGCGAGAAGGACAATGAAAGGCTTAAAGGAGTCTCGCGTATGCGCTCCTTGGAAATTCTGCTGGAAGTCGGTGGTCTTCTGGGAAGTTTTTCAGAGAGTGAAATGGTCGAAATGACCACGAGAAAAAACGAATGGTATGTGGCCTATATTTCAAAAATCGATGAAAGCGAAATATTGAAAGGAACAGTGACTTGTCTTAAAGGTTTTAAAGACTTGGGAATTAAAATCGCTTTGGGCTCCGCCAGCAAAAATGCGATGCTTATTTTGAATAATCTCAAGCTTACTCCCTATTTTGATGCCATAATTGATGGAACAAAAACCACAAAGGCTAAACCTGATCCGGAGGTTTTTTTGCTGGGAGCTCAGGCGTTCGGCTTGGAACCCGAGGCCTGTGTTGTCTTCGAGGATGCCCAGGCCGGCATTGAAGCTGCAAAAATCGCAGGTATGAAAGCTGTCGCGGTGGGTAAACCGGAAAATCTTCAAGGCTACGATAGAATAGTCAGAGGTTTGTACGAGGTAGTTCCTAAAGAGATAGTAGATTTATAATCCCGTGGCTAAATTGGATGGATTTTACTAAAAAAACCGGCTTGCATGGTGCAGGCCGGTCTTTTGTTATAGTTTCGTTTATGAGTGTGATAGTTTCAGGAGCATACTTTACTTCGTTATACTGCTTAATAGTATGGTTTTACTAACACGTACAGTTCCGGAAGCTTGCTTTCCTTGCTTCGCACTCGCATATTTCTAACGAAATATGCGATACTCAGCCCAATGTTGTTTTGGATTTGCTGCAATTAGCGCGTACAGTTCCAGGAGCTCGCTTTCCTTGCTTCGCACTCACATATTTCTTCGAAATATGTGATACTCAGCCCATAGACTTTTTGCTCCAGTTGCTACTACATGGTTATTGTCTGTTCCCTATCTGGTCCCACACCTATATATTTAATGGGAACCTTAGTTACATCTTCGATTCTTCTGACATAGCGCTTGGCTGCTTCCGGCAGCGAGTCAAAACGTCTCGCCTTAGAGATATCAATATCCTTCCATCCCTCGAATTCCTCGTAGACAGGCTCACAGCGAGCCAATTCTTTAAGGTTTGAGGGGTAATAATCAATAACCTTGCCATCCAACTTATAGCCGACACAGAGCTTTATTGTATCCAGCTTGCCGATGGTATCCAAGTGGTTCATACATAACCCCGTTAACCCGTTAACTCGGGCGGCATATTTGAGCATGACTGCATCCAACCAGCCACAACGGCGTGGACGCCCTGTGGTAGTGCCGTATTCATGACCAAGCTCTCTGATCTGATTGCCTACTTCATTATCTTGCTCAGTGACGAAGGGACCTGAACCAACACGGGAGGTATAGGCTTTCATAACGCCCAATACATCCTTTATCATTCTGGGGCCAACACCTGCGCCGGTACAAACACCACCGGCAATAGGATTGGAAGAGGTTACATAAGGATAGGTGCCGAAGTCGATATCCAGGAAGGTCGCCTGAGCGCCTTCAAATAAGACCATCTTATCCTGTTCAAGTGCAACATGAATCAAGGAGTTGACATCACGCACATAGGGTCTGAGGCGTTCCGCATAAACAAGATACTCCTCAATAATCTTTTCGGGATCCAAGGCTATTCCCCCATAAACCTTTTCAATGATGGCATTTTTCACCTCAATATTGGCATAAACCTTTTCTTTGAAGGTTTCAGCATCCATCAGATCGCCCATACGAATACCGGAACGTTCGGCCTTATCGGAATAAGCAGGTCCGATTCCTCGTTTTGTCGTTCCGATACCAAGGCCATCCTTTTCCCTCATGCGCTCTTGGAGAGCGTCAAGGGTGGTGTGCCAAGGCATGATGACATGCGCTCTGTCGCTGATGTAAAGCGTAGCCATTTCTACATTCTGTCCTTTAAGTCGATCAATTTCCATTAGGATGACAGAAGGATCTACTACCACACCATTGGCAACAATACAGGTAATGTCTTTTCGTAAAATCCCTGAAGGAATAAGGTGCAGAGCGTATTTTACACCTTCATGAACAATAGTATGACCTGCATTATTGCCTCCTGAGAAACGAACCACATAATCGGTGTCACTTGATAGAATATCAATATATTTACCTTTACCTTCATCTCCCCATTGTGTTCCAATAACCACGATTCCTGCCATATAACCGTACCTCCCATACCAAATTAACCCAAAGCAAAATTTTATTAAAGACCAGTTTGACTACCCTATTCGTTCTGGTCCAAAATTAACACATTTTATGTTATCCAGTCGGCACTAATATTATATAGGGTACAAACCCTTTATGCAAATATATTCTTGTCCGCTATTGAAGCATGTGTCCCTGCATTCGCCCACCAAAATTCAAAAAAGCACCCCTAATGGGGTGCTCCAAGTAAACAGTCACACGGGCGAAGACTCCCTAGTCAATGATGGCTTCATGGGTGCTTTCAATGATTACCCACCGATAGGCCCGGCACGGTAAGGACCTGCTACCCTATTTCTCTGCCGCCTTCTCCGATTTCTGACACATAAAAGCTCGCCGAATACCCTATTTTATCCCGATAGGCCTGACCAACCTTAGACACAAAAGTGTCAATGGCGTCATTGTGGACAAGACTGACCGTACAGCCACCAAATCCCGCACCCGTCATTCGGGAACCCATCACACCCTCCACTTTTCTGGCCTCTTCTACCAAGGTGTCCAATTCAACTCCCGTCACCTCATAAAGATCACGCAAGGAATCATGGGATTGATTCATCAATTGTCCGAAAAGCTTAAGATTTCCGTCCTTCAAGGCTTTTACAGATTCGAGAACCCGCTCATCCTCATAGACTACATGGGCGACACGTTTTTTTATGGTTTCATTTTCAATGAGCTGCTGATGGCGTTCAAAATCCATCTTTGTCACATCTCGTAGGCAGGTGGCATGGGGTAACACCTTCTGTAAGACCGCCAGGCCTGCCTCGCACTCCGCCCGTCGCTCATTATATTTGCCTTCACCAAGACTTCGTTTTTTATTGGTATTGCCAATAACGAGGGAATACCCTGACAGCTCAATGGGCACCCATTCATAGGTCAGGTCACGGCAATCCAGAAAAATCGCATGATCCTGCTTGCCCATGGCCGATGCAAACTGGTCCATGATGCCACATTTAACCCCAACAAAATTGTGCTCGGCTCTTTGGGATATAAGAGCCATTTCAATCTTGTCAATGGCTTTATCCCGGCCGTAGCGCTGATCACCAAGGCTCACTAAAGCAATGGCTGTGGCCACTTCAATAGCAGCAGAGGAGGATAAACCGCTTCCTAAGGGCACCTTATCCTCATACATCAGGTCACATCCCATCAAGGAGTAGCCTGCCTTTTGAAGCTCGTCGGCCACACCTAGCTGGTAATTGCCCCAAGAGAGATCTTTATAGGCCGAGAGATTATCCAAGTCGGCCTCCACCATTTTCTCCAAATCGGTGGCTATTAGATTGATCCTGCGATCCTGCCTCGGCCTTGCCACAATGGTGGTTGCCAGTGTCAGAGCTGCCGGAAAGACAAAGCCGCCATTGTAATCGGTATGCTCGCCAATAAGATTGACACGTCCCGGCGAGGTAAAGAATCGAATCCCTTCAGTTTTTCCGCCAAAATAGCTGATAAACCTTGAAACAAATGCCTTTTTATCCATTACTCCATTCCTCCTTAGCACTGTACATCATCCTTAGACTCGGTCCGATGCCATAAACTTACGATAGGCCTCTCGAAGCTCTTGAGCCTTTTCCTCAGGCGCTGTGGGGTTACAATGGGCCCATGCACCGGTCTCGCTGGAAGCATTGAACTTTTGCTTCACATCTGAACGCATGGGTGGGAAAAACTCAATATGGAAATGGTAGACTTCCGAATAATCTCCGCTGTTTACAGGCTCCTGATGCATACACATCATATAGGGAAAGGGTTTATCAAATAAGGAATCCAGCATGCCTACTGTCTGGCGGATGGTTTTTGCCAGATTATCTTTTTCCCGATCATTGAGCTGTGTGATATTCTGCTTATGGCTCCTTTGCAGAATGTAAACCCCGTAGGGATATTCCGTAAAGAAAGGTAAGACCACCGAAAAATCTTCATTCTCAAAAATAACGCGCTCGTTAAAAGCCCTTTCCTCGGCAAGCATCCGACAGATCAAGCACTCACCGGTTTTATGATGATGCTCCTGACAGGACTTTAGCTCCAATTCCAGCTTTTTAGGAATAAAGGGGTACCCATAAATCTGGCCATGGGGATGGGGCATAGTCACGCCCACTACTTCTCCGCGATTTTCAAAAATAAAAATATATTTGATTTTGTCATCCTGACGAAGGACCTCAAAACGCTCAACCCATAGATCAACCAGCTTCCTCATATGGACGTTGGTTAACTCAGGTAATGTGGCTGTATGTTGCGGTGAATAAAGAATAACCTCGCATTTGCCATAGGCCGGAGCCACTTGAAAAAAATCAGTGGCCACCTCGTCGGGCTCGGGAGGGTTTTGCATCAACGCGGGAAAGTCATTGTCGTATTCCGCCACCTCATAATCCGATACATTGCCACTTGAGGGACAAAAAGGGCACCAATCCTTTGGCATTTGGGGACGGTTCTGCCTATGGGAGGCAATCATCACCCAATCCTGAATAAGGGGATGCCATCTAAGCTCTGCCATATCAATCTTCCTTTCGAGGAGAGTCAGGGAGTCAGGGGACGGTTCTCTGACTTCTTTTTTGCGGAGAAGTCAGAGAACCGTCCCCCTGACTTCCCTTGACTCCAATTATAGAATTGTAACCCGTGGCAGTAAATGCTACAATGTGATTAGTTTATGTGCTATTGTTAACTTTGGGATGCAAGGATATGCTTGAAAAATATTATATTTTAAATAAAAATAATACAGATCTGAATGTCTATAGATGTGGTTTTGAAGAATGCTCCCCCGGCTATACCTGGGGGCCGGGCGTTCGCGATCACTATATTGTCCATGTAATCTTATCCGGAAAGGGTTATTACACCCTCAATGGCATGACCCATCCCCTTGAGGCCGGACAAGGCTTTTTAATTTGCCCCGGACAGATTGTCCATTACGAGGCTGACAGTAAACAGCCTTGGACCTATTCTTGGGTGGGTTTTCACGGACTAAAGGCCGAGAACATACTCAAAAAAGCCGGATTAGGTCAACAAAACCCCATATTCCGCTTTGGCAAGGCCGAGTACCTGACCAAAAGCCTCAATGATATGATTGTGGCGGCAAGAGATGAAAACACCTCCGAGTTAATGCTGACGGGCTATCTCTTCCTTTTTCTGGCCCATCTGCTTCAAAACCAAAAATCACGCTCGACCATGACCGATAAAGCCTTTAACACCGACCGTTATGTCTCTAAAGCCATTGAATATATTGAGAAGAACTTTGCCGGTCCTTTAACGGTTGAAGCCTTGGCCAAGACCCTTAAAATTGATCGCAGCTATTTATCCACATTGTTTTCCCGACATCTGGGGGTTTCCCCCAGGCAGTTCATCATCGACTATCGGATGGATAAAGCCTGCGCACTTCTGCAAAATGAGCAGCTCAGCGTCGGAGATGTAGCAAGATCGGTGGGATACGAAGATCCCCTTCAGTTTTCCAAGACCTTTCGGAAAACCAAAGGGGATTCACCTAGACAGTATAAGATCAAAATCAAAGATCTTGATCAGGTTCCCCAAAACCTTGTTACTTCGTAACCGGAGATTGGGGCGTCAAACTTTCATCTGACAAAAGGCCCGCTGCAACCCTCGCGCCATAGCCTCAAAGCCGGCGGCATTGGGATGCAGGCGGTCATCGTAAAAATATGCCGGGATATTGGAAACAGCTCCAGAATTGCGGCATAGGTAACGATGTAAAAGGGCTGATCATACCCTCGGTAATGGAATCCCCAAGAGCTAGCCACAGTGGGCGTCCGCTCTTATCGGCAGGGGTGTAGACTTTTTAGCCCGTAGCCCCCATAATGAAGGCTAAGGAATGTTGTACCAAGTGCACTTCAGGAAGGAAATTCTGCGATGGAATTTGTGAGAACAGTTTTGGAACAGGAGTTTCAAATTAATGAGATTGTTTCGCTTCATTACTTGGAACTTGCAAAGGACTTTCTGTATGGAGGCGAAAAGCATGATTTCTGGGAATTCTTATATGTTGATAAGGGTGAAGCTGAAGTAATGGCGGATACTGCGGGCTATCGATTGACGCAGGGAGATATTATTTTCCATAAACCCTACGAGTTTCACAACGTTTGGGCTAACAATATGATTGCACCTAATCTGATTATCTTGTCCTTTGAGTGCATGTCTCCCGCCATGAGTAATTTTGAGAAAAAAATATTTAATCTTGGGGACAGTGAACGAGATTTACTGGCATTTATCTTAAAAGAAGGCATGAATACTTTTATGCCTCCCTTTGACCAATACAGGGTCAATACGCTGAATAAGAGGCAGAACGCCCCCTTCGGAAGCCAGCAAATGATAAAGCTGTACCTTGAAATACTTTTAATCTCACTGGTCAGAAAAGCTGACTCAGGCATAAAAGAAACCCGCCTCTCTTCCTTGGCAAAGGAAAGAAGCGAGCAAGACACCCTCAAAAGAATAAAGGAATTTATGAATGCTAACCTATCCGAAAATATTACGCTGGAACAGGTCTGTAAGTATTCAAGCATGGGAAAGACCCAGCTTAAAACCCTGTTCAAGTCAAAAACCGGCAAAAGCGTTATAGAATATTTTAAATTTTTAAAAATAGAGCGGGCAAAAATCCTCATCAGGGAGGCAAAGTACAACAACACCGAAATCTCCGATATGCTGGGCTACAGCAGCATACACAGCTTTTCAAGACATTTTAAAACCCTTATCGGCATGTCTCCCTCGGAATACGCCAGAACGGTAAAGTCGAGGATGTAAATTTTTCACCCACATTTAGTAAGCACGTTTTAGGCTTGCTCTAGCCTCTTTGCATTTTTCAAAAGATATTCTTCTGCTTCCGCGTTCCACAGCATATGGTTTTTTTTCACAATCTCATATAATTTTTGGAAGAAAGGATTGTCTCTCCCTTTTTCTTCAAAGTCCGTGATCGCTGTGAGCGGCAGTGAAATATGCGTATAGATGAGCTTCTTCCCGCCAGGTATATTGGGCAGGTTCAATGTCGTGTCCGCCGCGCTGTCCAGCCCACCAATGTGAGTCACCATTGTAGACGAGGTCAGCGTACCATCCGACATCATTTGCAGCGCCTCACGCATATCGTCGCTGCCTCCCCCCACTGTGCCCATAATGTGAGTGTAATTGTAGTGCACGTTGTAGAAATTCACTTCCGCTTTGAACGCAGGGTCCGCAGGGCCTGAGAAGAAATTCAGACACCCATCCTTCGCCAAAATGGAATCACCTTGTTCAACGACCTGCTTCACTGGTGCAAACACGAATACATCGTTGTATCCTTCACCGTGGGAGAGCTTCAACAACTCCTGCACCGCATCCACATGTGCCGTATTGAGGTAATGCAGTTCTACTCCATTTCTTTTCGCATCCTCTATTGTAAAGAGCTCTTGGGCGCGCGCGAGGCGTTCATCGGAAATATCCGTTACCACAAGCAGCTTAGGGCGTTTGTTTGGGTTATGCAGCGCGTAATCGACAGCACCAAGACCCATCGGGCCTACACCCGCAAGGATGGCCATATTACCGTTTTTTTTGATACCCATCTCCATTAAATACGTTCCTTTTTCCCCGTGGTATACCGCATGATAGGCTCGGATGACACACGACATCGGCTCAGCCAGTGAACCGTAGAAATAGGCATCCGCATCATAAGGAAGCAGACAGTCCATTTCCATCAGTTCGGGGATCAAAATGCAGTATGTGGCGTCCCCGCCGCAATACTGATAGGAATAGCCGGGAGCGTTCAGCGTTCCGTTTTTATTGTGGGCGGGCTGTATGGAATATTTCGCACCTACCGTATACTTACCCTTCCACTTTGCACCTACTTCCACGATCTCGCCGCAAAACTCATGTCCCATCAGTGTGGGATGCTTGTCCACATCATCAGGGACGCGCTTATGGTCTTTCCCCTGTATCACTGTTTTATAGGTAGACATACAAATAGAGTCAGATACCACTTTGAAGAGAATCTCATCTTCTTTGATGGAGGGCAATTCAAAGGTCTCCAACCTCAAATCATTTTTCCCATATAGCCTTAATGCTGTTGTTTTCATATCTTATCTCCTTGTGAATTCAAAATTTCATTTATACAGTTTTTTATTCTTACTTTTGGTCCTAATGAACGCATTAATATCCTCATTACTATTGCTTTAATTCATTGTATCTGCTGCAGTTAAAACAATCTTTAGCATGAAGGCCGTTTTTTTTATCATTTTATTCAATGCCCAGTTCAATTGAAAATTCTTTTTCTGAGTTTGGTTGTTTTGCAGATACTTATGCTCCTCGCCATGAAAGATAGCGGTATGAATAGAAAAGTATTATCAAATTGTTAAAAAAAGCGACCTCTTTGCTAAATATTTTTTTCTGTGCAGCATCTAAAATAAATTCAGACAAAGCAAAGGACCAGCTTTTGTTGTTACTTTCTAATAATTAACTCGTTTATGGAAGAAATCAAGTCGCGATAAATAATCTGTAAAAAGGTATGTTAAAGGGATGTGAGCATAATGAATATACTTGCAATCGGTTGTCACCCGGATGACATTGAGGTGTCGTGTGCGGGGACTTTAGTAAAATATAAAAAACAGGGGCATCATGTGGTGGTTTGTCATGTGGCCAACGGCAATATGGGTCATGCCATCATAGCGCCCGAGCCTTTACGTACCATGCGCAGAGAGGAAGCAAAAAATGCCGGCATGTTGGCGGCAATTGAGGTTGTCACTTGCGACATCAATGATTTAATTATTTATGATAATAAAGAACAACGAGATAGTATAATTGACGTTATCCGTTTTGCTAAGCCCGATGTGATTATTACCCATAGCCCAACGGATTACATGCCCGACCATACGGCAGTAAGCAAGCTGGTATTTGATGCGTCTTTTGCCGCAAGCGTACCCCATTACGGTTCAGGCGATGCAGCAAGGGTAACCCCTCTTTACTATATGGATACACTGGCAGGGTTGAATTTCATTCCCACAGAGTATGTAGATATTTCAGATGAAATTGACTTAAAGCTGGAAATGCTGGAGTGCCACGAGAGCCAGATGAAATGGATGCGTGATCACGACCATATCGACTTCGGAGAGTTTGTGAAAACCTGCGCCCGGTTTAGGGGCTTACAGTGCGGCGTGCAATATGCTGAAGCCTTCACCCCATGCTACGCTTGGCCGAAAATCACCACAAAGAGGATGCTGCCATGATGTTTGATGTCGCTTGTATAGGAATATTAGTAGCAGATGTGCTTGCCAAACCTGTAGATAGAATCCCTCCCAAGGGACTGCTTGGCTTAATAGACGGCATATCCTTATATAGCGGTGGCTGTGCCATGTCGGCCGCTATCGATATGGCGAAAATCGGAATTGATACAGCTGTTTTAGGTAAGGTAGGTAACGACAGCTTTGGTGGGTTTTTAAAAAACACACTTGTTGAAAATAAAGTCAACATAGACGGACTGTGTATTGATCCCGCGGCGCAAACCTCGGCATCCGTGGTGCTTTCCGACAGCAAGGGAGAACGGACGTTTCTGCACTGCGTGGGTGCAAACGGCACCTTCAGTGAAGGGGATATTCATTGGTCTGTGATTGAAAACAGCAGAATTGTTTTTGTGGCAGGTACCTTTTTAATGGATACCTTTGACGGTGTGCAATGCGCCAACGTGCTGAAACGGTGTAAGGATATGGGTAAAACCACAGTATTAGACACTGCGTGGGACAGCAAGGGCAGGTGGTTGACGTTGCTTGAAGCATGTATGCCGTATATCGACGTATTTTTGCCCAGTATTGACGAAGCCATAGCGCTAAGCGGAAAAGAAAATCCTGAAGATATCGCTGCTGTATTCTTTGACAAGGGAGTGGGCAAGGTAGCCATAAAACTGGGCGACAGAGGCTGTTATTTGCAAGAGAATAAAGGTGATAAAGGAATCATTGTACCGCCTTTTAAGGTGAAGGCCATAGACACCACCGGGGCGGGGGACAGCTTTTGCGCAGGCTTTATTGCCGGACTTGTTAAAGGCATGGACTTTGTGTCGTGCGGACGCTTTGCGAATGCTGTAGGCGCCCATTGCGTGTCGGCGTTGGGAGCGACCACGGGCATAAAGTCCATGGCGGAAATACTGGAATTTATGGAGAGAAACCAATGAAAGCGGTAGTGTATGGCGGTGGTAACATCGGACGGGGATTTTTAGGGCAATTATTGTACGAAAGCGGCTATGAAACCGTTTTAGTTGATGTGGATAAAGCGCTTATCGATACTATTAACAACGATAAATCCTATCCCATAAAAATCGTGTGTAACAATTATCAGAAGGATATTCTGATTAAAAATGTCAGGGCAGTACATAGCGACCATGCCCAGAAGGAAATATCAACGGCGGACATCATCTTCACCTCCGCGGGGGTAAAGGTTCTGCCCCATATCGCTCCTGTGCTGAAGGCAGGTCTGGAGGCACGGAGCACCGGAGTGGACATCATTATCTGTGAAAATTTAATCCATGCAGACAAATACCTGCGCGATTTGGTGCAGCCTGCTGACAACATCGGTTTTGTGGAAGCCAGCGTAGGGCGCATGGTACCGATAATGACGGACGATATGCGTGAGGGCTGTCTCACCAGGGTTTGGGTGGAACCCTTTTGCACCCTGCCTGTAGATAAAGCGGCGTTTAGAAATCCCATTCCCCAAATCAAAGGGATGGTGCCCAGCGAGCCCTTTGAATATTACATTCATAGTAAGCTGTATCTGCATAACATGGGTCATGCAATCACCGCTTACTTGGGCATGAAAAAAGGGTATGAGTACATATGGCAAGCCATAACGGACGAAAGTATCTTTGAGATTGTGAAGAACGCCATGTATTCCTCAGCGCTGGCGCTATATTTTGAACACGGTAAGCCCAAGGATGAAATTATTGCTTATGCCGACGATTTGCTGGAACGGTTTCAAAACAGATATTTAGGCGATACCACAAAGCGTGTGGGACGTGACACGGAGCGTAAGCTTGCTGCGGACGACAGGCTTTTGGGGGCGCTAAAGCTTTGCCAGAAGCACCATGTCCCCACGGATAACATTAAGCGGGGGATTTTTTCCGCATTAGATTATATTTATTATGGATGATCAAAGGGAGGCAAATGAAATGAATTTTATGAGTACGGTGAAAAATTCTTTACTGGAAGGCTTTTATCCCAAAGGTTGGGATATGGCGAAAATTGACAAGTGCTGCGAAAAAGGTGTGGAACGAGAAAGCTTCTGGCATAAGGATTTCAACCCCATCGCTTGCGACACAATTAATGATTTCGACACCTTGATGGGCCATGAGATTGCCCTGCAAATTAAAATGGCCAGGGATAATGGTGAAAAGCTTGCTATGATTGTTCCCGTAGGCCCTATGGGCATGTATAAATGGGCGGTGTTTTTCCTGAAAGAATGGCAGGTCAAGTGCGACCATGTCTCCACCTTTAATATGGACGAATGGGCGGACGAGAACGGCAATACGCTCCCCAGCAGCAATCCTGCGTCCTTTGAGAATTGCATGAAAACTGCATTCTTTGATAAACTAGGCGATTTGACCGTGCCGGAAAATCAGCGGAATTTCGCAACCAAAGAAAATCTTCCCACCTATGCGGACAAAATTTCTAAACTGAAAGCAGAAGGGGCGAAGCTGATTTTGATCTTCGGTATCGGCAGAATGTGCCATATTGCATTTTGGGAACCCCATTTTGCAGGAGAGTTCGCTAGTAGTGACGAATGGAAGCGCCAAACCCACAGAACAGGTGCGAAGCTCCATCCATTGACTATCGAGCAGAACGCTATCACCAGCTTTAAGAGCAGAACAACTCTTGTGCCATGCACCGCCAACACCGTAGGTCCTGGGCTATTTCTTCAAGCGGATTACATCATCGGTGGCGCAGATGGCGCACTGGGAAGAGGTATGGGCTGGCAGGGCATGAGCTATCTGACTACCCTGCATTACGGCGAGAGCATATGGATACCCTCAACCTTTATGCCGTCTTTGCCCGGTAAGCTGTTTTACTTAAAAGATCTTGCAGGTCCGCTTACGGCAGAAGTGAACTGACCTGTAGTTTTATACCACAATCGGGGGGGGGGTGGGGGGGGGGGGGGG
>JAEYPI010000292.1 GCA_023410885.1 Bacillota bacterium | reverse complement strand
AAAAGCAGCTTGCCATCTTCATATGCAATGATACTTGTTCCCACAAGCATAAGAGGCTTATTGCCTATAATGGAACGCATCTCCTTAATATAATTCAACATGGTTATAATCCTCCCTTATCAACTGCTAATAATATTCTATATGCTACTTTACAGAACCGTCATTCTCATCTTTTACAGAAAAATATATATCCCCTATATATAGCTTCTGCATGGATATATCTAATTTATCAAATCTAATCTTCGATTCTAGCTTTTTAAGTTGTCTTAATTTTTGTTTTAATTCAGCTATCACCATAAATGAATTACCACATATTCCATGCCATTTCTTCCATGCTCTTTCATCAACTTTACCATTTTATAGGTAAAAAATAAACCTCTTTTTGAGGTTTATCTTTCGGTTATTCAAAAAGCGGGACTAATCCAGCATAACCCATTCAACATCGCAACTATAAACCATGCCACTTTTCTCTGAAAGCGCAAGGGAAGCGGTATTTCCTTTGACAATGTGAACCAGGCAGGGCTTTCCCTGGGCCCTCAAGCTTCTGACCAATGCTTCGTTGATTTTTTGGGCATAGCCCTTCCGACGGTATTCAGGAAGCACGGTCAAAAGCCCCATGGTTCCTTCCTCATGGGTCATGACCCAGCCCGCCAGCACCCCCTGATCCTTAATGCCATACCCCGGACCTGTTTTAATTCTTTCGCGTATATAGTCTTCTGACAGAATATGCTTCATATTATATCGTTCATGGATATAGGGAGCCATATCCTCTGTCAGAGGGATAACGCCCTCCTCATCATCGGTCACAGGAACCGATTCAGGAAGGTAAAGCTGTACACATTCGGAACGGTAATGCAATTTTTTCCCTTCGAAGAGAATCGGCCAACTGTCAACGGTATAAAAGGCCCTATCATCTTCTCTTACATTTCTTTTAAGTAAAGCCTCGCCCTCTTGGCGATTGGTGGCTGACAGCATCACAAAGCTTTGCCCATCCTTCAAACGAATAAAAACGGATTCATTTATTAGGTCAATATCAACCTTCTTTGCATCTTTCATCATTTCCATAATGCAGTAATTTCGAATGAAATCCTTTTCAAGTAGTCTTTTGGCTTGTGTAATAAGCTCCATCATTTTTCCTTCTTCCGTATTTGTTTAAGGTGTTACGCGATTGATATCCCTTGGGAACAGGGATGTGTGACGAACATTGTTGTAGCCCAAAAGCTTCATTGTAAGCCGTTCAAGACCTGCCCCCAAGCCTCCGTGGGGTGGCATGCCATAGCGGTGAATCATGAGATACGATTCAAAATCATCAGGATTCATGCCACGATCCTTCATTTTCTTAACTTGTTCGTGGTAATCATGAATACGCTGACCGCCCGTCGTGATCTCAAGTCCATTATACAAAAGATCAAAGCTTTTGGTATAGCCCGGATTATTCTCATCATCCATAGCATAGAAGGGTCTTTTGGCTGAGGGGTAGTGGGTGATAAAAACAAAGTCACTCCCCCCTGTTTTCTTGGCATAATCGCAAATAAGCTGCTCTTCCTCGGGCTCGAAATCATGGAAATCTGTAATCGTTCTTTTGTATTTTTCTTGAATGATGTTTTTGGCCTCCATGAATTTTAAAGCGGGAATATGCTCAATTTGAGGGACTTTGACATTAAAAAGCGCCAACTCTTTTTGATATTCCTCTGATAGCAACTGAAAAATATATTTAAGGGCTCCGACCTCCATAGCCATAATATCGGTGTGATCCTTGATGAAGCCCATCTCAAAGTCCATACTGATGTACTCATTCAAATGCCTGGAGGTATCATGCTTCTCAGCCCGATAAACGGGTGCGATTTCAAAGACTCTCTCAAATACACCGACCATCGTTTGCTTATAAAACTGTGGGCTTTGCGCCAGATAGACCTGCTTGCCAAAATAGTCCAGCTTAAAGATATTGGCACCGCCCTCTGCCCCTGCAAAGACAATTTTGGGGGTATGCACCTCGGTGAAGCTTTGTTTGGTTAAGTACTCTCTAAAGCCCCTGGCAATCCCTTCTTGAATTTTAAAGATGGCTCTTTCTTTCTCATTTCTCAAGGATAGAGGACGATAGGTCAAATTAGTGTCCAACGGTACTTCCAATTGCTTTCGGTTAATGACGATGGGCATGATGTCTGCAGGCTTAGAGAGAAGCTCAACCCCTTTGATTTGAATTTCGGCGCCGTTAATCACACGCTCGTTTACAACAACCTCTCCTTCAACAATGACTGAAGCCCCTTCTTGAAGGGCGCTGAACTCAAAATCAACTTGTTCCTTTGTATAAACACATTGGACAAGGTCGCGGGATGTTCTTAAAATAATAAAGGCAAAACCACTCATATCCCGGATTTTATGCACCATTCCATGAAGCTTCAAAATCCGTCCGGCATTTTCTTTTAGGGTTTGTGCTCCAATATCTTCTTCTCTTTCCCATGATCTTATTTGTTCCATACCTCTTCCACCTTTCTTTTTGTCCAATTGGCATAAAAAAACCCCCGTCTCAGAAATTGTTTCTGGGACGAGGGATTACTCGCGGTGCCACCCAAATTGACAGAGATCATTGATGATCCCTATCCGGCTCGTCATCTTTAACGCTGATGATGCGGGCTGACTTACTCGCAGCTATCTGCTTTTATCAGCCGGCTCCAAGGTGTCTGTTCATCATAATCCCCCAAAGGCGCTTTCAGCCGGTGACGCCTACTTTCTGATGGCTTTTTATAATTACTTTTCCTTTTCATAGCCATGTCTTAGATAAATTACTATAAATCATATGCTCAGAATAAAAAATTGTCAACCCTTTTGAAAGGGTTGAATAACAGTAAGATTTAAGAAAAAGCAAAGGAGACGAATTTATTTCGCCTCCTTAACATTCATGATAAACCTTAATGAAAAAGTGATTCAATGCCTTCGTTCATTCCTTAGGAAATTTCTAATGAAGTTATTACAACATATGCCTCATGGACATATAGGCTCTTCCTGCGCATCTTCCAATATTACGGCCAGCCCTGTTCATTGCCCTGATGGATCGATCCATCCTGAAATTCTCCTCAGCCATTAAGGAAAAAGCTGCCCCTATCATTGCGCCAAGGAATATACCACCACCAAAACCCATTCTCATAAAATTCCCTCCTGTCACTTGATTTCATCTATAGTATTTCAAGAAAAACGATTAGAATACGCTAAAGCATTTGACAGATATTTCTTGATGCTCTAAAATGAACGAAGATTACCTTAAAGGAGTTTCTGTTATGATAAAAGCCGCAATAAGAGAAGTTTTAGAAAATCAATTAGGAATCAATATTTCTTCATTATTATTACCGAAAAAAAATATCAATATGCAGCGTTGGGCTGTTGTGGCGTGTGACCAATACACCTCGGAACCGGAATACTGGAACGAAGTGGATAGGTTTGTGGGAGAAAAGCCATCGACGCTTCGCTTGATATTCCCGGAAGCTTATCTTGAATGCGAAAGCGAAGCACAAAAAACAGCTCGGATTAATAACATCAATGAGAATATGAATCAATATCTGAAGAGCGACCTTTTTGACGAATTAACAGATACCTTGATTTTAGTTGAAAGAAAATTCGAAAACGGCTATATGCGGCATGGCCTTGTTTTTGCTGTTGACCTGGAACGGTATGATTTCACAAAAGGTTCCCAGAGCCTAATTCGCGCTACAGAAGGCACGATTATAGATCGGCTGCCTCCTCGCATTCGTGTTCGAGAACATGCAATGCTTGAGCTTCCACACATTATGCTGCTCATTGATGACAAGGATAAGACGGTTATTGAGCCGTTGGTACAGAAAGCAAGCGCATTAAGCCCGGCCTATTCCTTTGATCTTATGAAGCAAAGCGGTAGTATAAAAGGTTGGAAGGTCGCTGATGAGAAAGATATAGAAGACATGACCCTGTCTCTATTGAAGCTTTCCGACGGAGACCATTTTAGAACACGTTATGGTGTTAATGACAAGCTGGGCGTTCTTTTATTTGCCGTGGGTGATGGCAATCATTCCCTTGCTACGGCAAAGGCTTGCTGGGAGAACCTCAAGAAGACCTTGAGTTCCCAAGAGCTCTCTAACCATCCCGCACGGTATGCCCTTGTGGAAGTGGTGAACGTTCACGACCAGGGCCTTGTTTTTGAGCCCATTCACCGTGTACTATTTAATGTTGATCATAAGCATCTTTTAGACGCTTTCTGTTCTTATTATTCAGAAAAAGGCTGTAAGGCCTCTGTTATCTATGGAACGGAAAAACCGGAGCGTCCGGGCCATGTCATACAATTCAATACCTCAGAGGGATGGGGCTATTTGGTGGTAGAGTGTCCTGCCTATAATCTCGACGTTGCCACCCTTCAGAACTTCTTGGATGAGTATCTGAAAAACAATACCGGAGTCACTATTGATTATGTCCATGGTACGGATGTCACCGAAAGGCTTGGAAAACAACCCGGAAATATGGGCTTCTTCCTGTCCCCCATGGACAAGAATGAATTGTTTAAAACAGTTATCCTTGACGGCGCTCTTCCCAGAAAGACTTTTTCTATGGGCGAGGCCTCAGAAAAACGCTTTTATTTGGAAGCCAGAAAGATAAGAATTTAGCCTTCCAGCTTGCCCCTTAAGATGTCTAAAATCTTTTTTTCAAGCCTTGAAACCTGGACTTGTGAAATGCCCAGCTTCTTGGCCACATTTTGCTGGGTTTGGCCTGAATAGTAGCGCATCCAGATCAAGCGCTTCTCCCGTGTCGAGAGCTGCTTTAAAGCACTATAGAGGGAAATGCGTTCAACCGTATCGTTCTCATTATTGCCTTCCTCTGATATAATACGATCGATGAGCCTATTTTCCGAGCCCTCATCATCCTCATATTCCCGAAACAAAGATTCCGGGGCTCGTGAGGCCTCTAGTGCATGCACCACATCTTCAGTCTCTTCACCAAGGGCTTCTGCCAATTCATTGATACTGGGAGGTCTGCCCAGGTTTTGCTCCAGCTTTTCACTGATATCCCTGGCCTTTATAGAGAGCTCCTTAAGGCTTCTGCTCACTTTTATGGCCCCGTCATCTCTAAAGTAACGACGAATTTCCCCCAAAATCATGGGTACTGCATAGGTGGAAAATCGCACATTAAAAGAGGCGTCAAATTTATCGACAGCCTTAATAAGACCAATACAACCGATTTGGAACAAGTCCTCAATTTCCACATTACGATTGCGGAATCTTCTTACAACACTCCAAACCAGTCCTGTATTTTTATCGATAATGGTATTACGTGCTAAAGCATCGCCATTTTGAGCCAGCTTGATCAATTCCAATGGGGACTCGTCGTTAAAGTTGCTCATATCATAGCCTACCTATACTCCAACTGCTTTGTCATGCGAATTTTTGTACCCTTATTTGGGGCAGACTCTATCTCCAGGCTGTCCATAAAGGTCTCCATAACAGTAAAGCCCATGCCAGAGCGCTCCTGATCCGGTCGTGTTGTATAGAGCGGTGTTTTGGCAAGCTCGACATCCAAGATGCCCTTTCCGAAATCCTGAACGGTTATTTCCACATGGTCAGGATAGAGAAAGCATTCCATGATAACGCTCCCTTCCTTATCTTCATAGCCGTGGACAATGGCATTGGTCACAGCCTCGGACACCGCTGTTCGGATATCCGCCAAAATATCTATTGAAGGGTCAGCCTGGGCGACAAAGGAAGCTGCAACAACACGTGCAAAGGCTTCGTTGGAGGATTTACTGATAAATTCTGTTTTCATTCGGTTGATTGGTTGCATAACTCTTAACCTCACAATACTTTAAGACTTCAGGCCTTTTGTACACAATCCCCCTGTTTTATGGTAACTTTAGTACCGGATGTGTACTACTCTACAATAGACTCAATTTTAGACATTTTCAATATTCTGTTAATCTCCGGTTTTGGCTTTCTAATTGTCATTTTCCCACCAACGCTGGAAACGCGGTTTATTCGTCCAAGAATAAAACCTATCCCTGCACTATCCATAAAGGTTACCCGGGATAAATCCATTATCATATTTTTCACGGGTTCCATGAGGAACTTACTGTCAATTCTCTCCCTTGCCCTTATAGCCGTGTGATGATCAATTTCACCTTCAATCAGGACGAGAAGTGCATTTCCCTCTTTGCTGAATTTAACATCCATCTGTTTCACCCCTATTTCCGTATACAGTGTTTATTTCTTTATTTCCCTTGGCTCTCCTTTATTTTTGACTGAAAATTTAGAGTATGGGAAAAAACCACGGATCTGAAAGAAGCATGGTATGAAGTACAAGAGCTAAGAATCATGGGATTAATAATAAAATTCGGAAAAGCATTCCGCAAAAAAAACACAGGCCGTAACCTGTGTCGAATAGAATTCTTATTCTATAATGTGCTTGTCTCGTTTCCCCCATTTAAAAGATTATCCGCAATTTTATCAATCTTTCTTAGACGGTGGTTGACCCCGGATTTGGACAAGGGAGGATTCAACATTTTTCCCAACTCCACAAGGCTCTCATCGGGGTTGTCCAGACGCAGCTGAGCAATTTCATAGAGACCTTCCGGTAGGCTTTCCAGTCCCATACGCTCCTTTATAGTGCGTATGTTCTCTACCTGGCGATAGGAAGCATTTACTGTCTTTTCCAGATTAGCTGTTTCACAGTTGACGATACGATTAACTTGATTTCGCATATCCTTTACAATGCGTATATTTTCAAGCTGCATGAGGGCACTATGAGCACCCACCACATTCAGAAAATCAACAATTTCCTGGCCTTCCTTGAGATAAACCACAAAATGTCCCTTCCTTAAGATGTGCCGTGATTCTATTCCAAAATCTCTGAGAAAATGGATGTATTCATCGGCCAGTAATCGGCTTGGAAAGGTAATTTCCAGATGATAAGAGCGATCAGGATCGGATATAGAGCCGGTAGCCAGAAATCCCCCTCGCAGGTAGGCCCGTTTACAGCATTTGTTCCTAATGGTGTAGGGCTCATAAATAAGCTTGTCCCCATCATCTGTAATCGTCATCCCCATTTTTTTTAGGAGTCCGCTTTCCAAATCCTGAAAAAGATGCGTAAACTCTAATCGGTATACCGCATGGTTGCGAAACCGGCGGGTTTTGAGAACAATAACCTCCGGAATATTGTGATAGAGCTCCTTAACCCTTGAGAAAACATGGCGGGAGAGTGGTGCGTTTTCGGTAATAAAAAGAATTCTCTTTTTTCCCTGATAGTCTCGGAGTATAAGTCCAGCTCGAAGCAGCCCCGCCAATTCATGCTTCTTACAGCAATTATTAGATTCTTCTATTCGGTTCAATTCATTTTTTACATCAAATGAAAATGACAAATACGATTCCTCCCCCAATAACACAGGCAAACTAATGCATTTTATATATAGACATGATGGCCTCAGCCAGCTTATCAGAATCATGGCGCACCAAATCATTGTTGATCTTAACCAGATCCTTTTCCAGAAGCCGGATGCCCATACGCTTGATTTTTGAGAGGTCAATCATCACCTGTTCGGCGCCATCCTCCTGATACCTTTTGAAAATGGACGGCTTGATTTTCCCGTTGTTAATCAGGCAAATATCAATAATATGCTGTCCAGCATGGTTATGTATGGCTTTGATGTGGTCGCCCGCCGTGTACCCTTCTGTCTCACCGGGCTGAGTCATAATATTGCAGACATATACCCTTGTTGCATGGGATTCAGCAATAGCCTTTGCCACACCTTCCACGAGAAGATTCGGAATTATACTGGTATAAAGGCTTCCCGGCCCCAATACAATGACGTCAGCCTCCCGGATCGCTTCAATAGCTTGGCGAAGGGGCTTAACCCCGTCCTTGTCAAGCATGACACGCTTTATCTTGCCCGGATGGGTCATATGATGGTTTCCGATTCGAGACTCTCCACGAATCTCAGTACCATCCTCCAGCTCTGCAACAAGATAGACATTTTCCTCGGTCATGGGGTAGACTGTGCCTGTAACCGCCAGTACCTCTCCCATATGCTTGACAGCCTGTTCAAAGCTATTCGATATGCCATTCATAGCAGCCAGAAAGAGATTTCCGAAGTTCTGGCCTTTTAATGATCCTTCTGTAAATCGGTACTTAAGGAGCTTCTCCAAGACCGGCTCTGTTTCAGCAAGAGCAAGCAAACAGTTTCGAATATCTCCCGGAGGCAGCATACCCAGATCATTACGAAGGGCACCTGAGCCACCCCCATCATCGGCTACCGTAATAATAGCTGTGATATTGCTCGTATAGGCCTTAAGCCCTCTGAGCATGGTGGAAATACCGGTTCCGCCTCCAATGGTTACGATTTTTGGACCTGCGGCTAATATCTTTCGTTTATAAAGAATATCCCCTATTTCCTCAACATTGGTGGGCTTTCGCAATATGCCGTTGGAGTATACACTGACAAATTTAACAAAGATTCGCCTTAAGCAAATGAAAACACTATAGATTCCCAAAAGGGCAAGGATAATGGATACAGTCAATTGTATGGGGCCAATTACGATGTCCTTTAAAAGAACGGCCAAAGCTCCCGCTAAGAGTAAAACTCCCACTACACCGCTTATCAGCCATTTTTTAAAACGAAAACCAATTTGAAACCACTTCAGTGATCTCATGGTGCGCCTCCTTTATCATCCCGCTCAATATCTCGATGTTGGAGGACTACATTGACATCCCGCTGCTTTAGCTTGATGCCGAGTTGATTGGCAATAGTTACAGAACGGTGCATACCGCCTGTACAACCGATTCCCACCACTAGCTGACTTTTTCCTTCCTTAACATATTGGGGCAGAAGAAAATTAATCATGTCAACGAGCTTGTTTAAAAAGATCTTACTTTCTGAGAAGCTCATGACATAATTCGCAACATCTTCCTCCATTCCCGTTTTAGGCTTGAGCTCAGGAATATAGTAAGGATTTGGAATAAATCGCACATCAAATACAAGGTCGGAATCCATAGGGATGCCATATTTAAAGCCAAAAGACTCAATGCTTACGACAAGCCTCTTGTAGGTTTTTCCCTCTACAAAGAGATTGACAATTTCCTCCTTAAGCTGCCGAGGAATGAGGTTTGATGTGTCTATGATATAGTCGGCCTTGTCCTTCACAGGCTGCAGAATACGCTTTTCTTCCTCTATGCCGTCGGCCACGCGCCCATCCTGAGAAAGTGGATGCATGCGCCGGGTTTCTTTGAAACGCTTGATTAAAACGGCATCCACTGCATCCAAAAACAAAATTTTATATTGAATATTCAATTCAGAAAGGGTTTGAAGAGCGGGCATCAGGTCGAGGAACATTGCTCCCCCTCGAATATCAACAATCAACGCAATTTTTTCTATATTAGACTTACCCTGAGCTGTCACTTCTGCGAATTTGGGGATCAAGGAAGGCGGGAGATTATCAACACAGAAATAACCGATATCTTCAAAGTACTTTACACACAGGCTTTTTCCGGCCCCGGACATACCTGTGATAATCAGAAATTCCATAGCTTAAGTCCCCCCGATGATTTTCACTTCCGTTTCCAGCATAACGCCGGATTTCTCGTAAACGGTTTTCTGAACATGCCCTATAAGATTGATAACATCGGAGGCTGTAGCCGTGCCGGTGTTGACAATAAAACCACAATGCTTATCGGATACCTGAGCACCTCCGATTGAGAAGCCTCGCAATCCCGCATCTTCAATGAGCTTGCCTGCAAAAAGTCCGGGGGGCCGCTTAAAAACGCTTCCCGCACTGGGAAGATGCAAGGGCTGCTTATCCCGTCGACGGCCATTCAAGTCATTCATTTTTTCCTGTATCGCCTTTTGATCGCCGTACTGAAGCTGCAGAACAACATGCAGGCAAGTCAAGTCTTCCTCCTGCATTCTGCTGTGCCTGTAGCTAAAATGGTGATCATCGCCCTTGAGGGTAATAAAGCGCCCCTGTCTATCCAGACAGAGGGTCTCTGTGATGACCTGTTTCATTTCGCCATCATAAGCTCCTGCGTTCATAAAGGCCGCCCCTCCGATGCTGCCGGGAATACCCGAAGCAAATTCGAGGCCAGTCAGGGCGTGTTCTAAAGCTCTATTGGCTACTGATGACAATAAAGCACCGCTCTGTGCCACAATAAGGGTATCTTTTACTTCAATTTTGGAAAGCCTGGGGCCAATTTTGACGATAACCCCGCGATAGCCCTCGTCAGGAAAGATGAGGTTGGACCCATTGCCGATGACCATAAAAGGCATTTGGTGCGAATGAAGAAAGGCAATGCAGTTCTGGAGCCTTTCAAAGGAGTCAGGCTGTATCATCACATCAGCTTTGCCCCCCACTCGCATGGAGGTATGCTCTTTCATGGAAACATCACTTAAAAAGGTGTCCTCTCCACATATGGCCTTTAATTCTCTATAACAATCGGTCTCCTGCAAAAACATTCACTCCTCGGGATTTCTTGAGCTGTTAAATCAGTTCAAAATTATATATTCAAGTGTGGGCAAAACTATGGTTGAAGTTCCACGTTTTTTTGCAGGTCTCTTGACATTTTTTCTGTGAAAGCCTGTGCCGCATTATACCCCATCTTCTTCTGTCTGTTGTTCATAGACGCCACTTCAATGATGATGGCCAGATTACGCC
>JAEYPI010000210.1 GCA_023410885.1 Bacillota bacterium | reverse complement strand
GCTCTTAAAAATATTATGGAGTAACCAATCTAGTTGGGAAGTCATTTGTATTATAGGCCATAGTGGCATCAGCCCCTGAGGTCTTCGTTATTTTTACCATCAAGCGCTGGTTGCTTAATGCAGTTGCAGCTGTAGTAGTAAATGTATATGTGGAAGAATGATTTCCAGTGCCTGTCGTATTGATATCCTTTGTCTGAGAACCAATGAGCACTGCACTGCCACCGTTTGCATTTACCTTATACAATTCAACTTTTATGTTACTTGAAGCTCCAGGACTGTTTGTCCATAAAGTAAAGTTCCAGGTACCGGCTGCATAGGTTTTAGTCTCTGCTGGAGCATACCAGTAGGCTGCTGTTGTATTGACGGTTTTTATTGGCTGCCATCCGGTAACAGAGCTGTTGGCAGTCTGCATGTTTTGGCCGGCAGGAGTTGCTCCGCTTACAGCCGTATTAAACAAGTACCAAGTAGTTGGCGAGCTACCGCTGGAAATGGTGTAGGCTGCAGTTGCTACAGCCGAGTCAGTTAATCCACTCTTTACGGCGTAGGCCTTGATTGTCTGGGTACTTGATACTGTGATGGGAGATGAATATACTGCTGATGAGGCTGTTGGCGTAGAACCGTCAGTTGTATACCGTATAGTTGCACCACTGGTTGCACAGGAGATGGATACAGTTTGTGCAGTAGAATAGGTGCCACCTGCAGGGCTGAAGGTCGGTGTTGCCACCTGCGTTGTAGTTCCGCCATCTTGGTATACACGTACATAGTCAACATACATTTTTGCAGGGAGAATAGTACTGCTATTAGGACTTCCAGGCCAGTTGCCTCCTATTGCCAGATTGAGAAGAATGAAGAACGGCTTATGGAATTCGTCTGTTCCGTTAATACTGTTGGCTATATTTGCCTCCCAGAACTGAGCTCCATCTATAAACCACTTTATAGAGCTGGCATTCCATTCAATGCTATAAATATGGTATTGTGTAAAATCAAGAGTTGAGGATGAACCGCCATAATATTGATATCCGTTATAATCCCAATGTATGGTTCCATGAGTTACGCCCTCGGTATTTACATGTTCCATAATATCTATTTCACCACATTGGGGCCAGCCTGCTGTAGGGAAATTACTGCCTAGCATCCAGAAAGCAGGCCAAACTCCTTGTCCCGTAGGAAGCTTTATTCTCGCTTCAATTTTTCCATAAGTCCACGCTTGCTTACCTAGAGTCTTAATACGGCCTGAGGTATAATTCCTGCCACCATAGGATTCTTGTAATGCTGTAATTTCCAGATTTCCGCCTGTAACAGCAACATTCTGAGTTCGATTTGTATAGTATTGTAGCTCGTTATTCCCCCATCCGTCACCGTTGGGTCCAGTTCCGACATCATAAACCCAATTTGAAGTATTTAACGTAGTTCCATCAAATTCATCATACCATACAAGATTCCAAGTAGCAGCAGATGCTGTTTCAGCAGGTAGCAAGGATGTTAAAAACAATGATGATAATAGAGTAAGAACAACCATAAAAATCAACATTTTTTTACTTTTTAACATACAGATTCCTCACTTTCATTAAACTATTAAAGAATTACCAACCTACTCTGATAATCAGGCCTTTAGGAAATGCAGACTGTATCCGTCCATCAACCCAAATGGTCTTTAATAAATACATTCAAATAGCAACACCTCCAATTCTACATTAGCAATCTTTGTTAGAGAATCGAGCGGGCTTAGTTGCAATTTATGAAAGTATAAGTTCAACTAGGCTTCCGCCAGCGCACATAAGGCCTGACTCAAGCCAAGTTTTCTTTACAGACCATTCAGTTGAACATGAATACTCTATTTATTCAATTTTCTTGGGAATAATTATTAATGCGATTTTGTAAAACAAATTATATCCGATTAGACTTTTGACTAATATTATTAAAAATATTTATTTAAGTGATAACTTTCATTCTCATTCTAATAAAAAAAAACAAAGATATAAATACAAAAATTTTACTAAATGAGTATAATTTTTTACTATATAATGTAAAATATTCTTTTGATGTGGACTGTTTTCAATAATATTTCATTTTGCATTTTTGTCGTAAAGAAATGCTCTTCCAAAGATTTTAGAGATATATTTTCATATAATTAATAGGAATGGTTTTAAATTATTTAAATGTTTTCTGGGAATAATAGGCATGTAAAAACAAGCATGGGGGGTATCCATGAGAAATAGTCGCAGGATGATAAACTTTTTGACACCCACGGGGCACAACTGCTACAGCCCTAGAAAATCCTTCATCAGTTGTATAAAGGCCTTGGCCTGTTCCTCAGTGGGCTGTTCGCAGAAAATCCGAATCAGTGGCTCGGTGCCGGAGAAACGGCAGATGATCCAGCCCCCGTTTTTAAAATATACCTTACAGCCATCTAAATAAGATACCTTTTCGACTGCCTCGGGGAAATCCGGCAGTCTTTTTTGTATGAATAAAATATCTTGCAGCTCCTGCTTTTTGTCAAGACTGAACTTGGTGTCGAACTCACACATTTCATAAGTGCCAAACTCACTCTGGATATCTGCCAGAATCTCGGACAGAGGCTTACCCATGACACACATCATCTCAACGAGCAAAGCGGCCGCATAAATGCCGTCCTTGCCGTGGATATGACCGCGTACCGTCAAGCCGCCAGAGCTCTCTCCCCCAATCAATGCATCGGCTTCATCCATTTTCGAAGAGATATGCTTAAAGCCCACAGGAACCTCGTAGCATACTTCTCCGAAGCTCTCAGCCAGCCTGTCGAGCAGGTGGGTAGTGGCGATGTTACGGACCACAGGTCCCTTCCACTTTTTATATTCATGAAGGTAATAGTACAGCAGAACAAGGATATTATTGGGGTGGATGAACTGGCCCCTATGGTCGATAAGGCCAATTCGGTCAGCATCACCGTCTGTGCCGATTCCAAGATCATACCCGCCTTCCACTACCATAAGGCTAAGCCTTCTTAGGGTGTCGTTAGTCGGAGCAGGCAGTCTTCCTCCGAATAGCGGGTCATGGCGGTCATTGATCACATCTATGTTACATCGGCTTGTGATGAGTATGGTTTGAAGAGAGGTCTTCCCTACGCCAAACATCGGGTCGAGCAGTATTTTAGGTTGCCGCTCCTTGATGGTGTCCAGATCGAGAATGGACAGAATATTGTCAATATATTGGTTCCGCGGGTTGATTTCCTTAATCAGACCCACTCCCCGCCCCTTTTCATAATCCATCCATTGGACATCCTGAGGGGTGACTTGATTAATTTCCTGTTCAAGCTCCGCTGTAAACTCAGCAGAAGCATCCCTTCCACCCTCGGTAAACAGCTTGACACCATTATATTCAGCAGGATTATGGCTTGCTGTGATGGCAAGGCCGTATTTTGTCCCACTGTTTTGAATGGCAAACATGATCAGAGGGGTTGGGGCCTGCTCAGGAATCACCTGTACTTCGAGACCGTTTCCGGCTAGAACCTGTGCGCACCATTTTGATGCCGTCACCGACATAAATCGTCTGTCATACCCAAGAATGATGGGGTAATGCTGAACCTGCTCACGTTTGATTTTGTTGGCAAGGCCCTGACATAAAAGCTCCAGATTGGCCCTTGTAAAATCCTCTCCAATAATAGCTCTGAAACCACCCGTACCAAATTTAATCATAATATTCCCTCTCATTCTTTTGGGCTCAAATTTATCGTTTTTTTGGTATAAAGATTTCCTCTTGCCTAAGGCCTGTTTCTTCAATCATCCGTTGTACATACGAAAGGTCGCATACCTCTGACAGCCTATGGCAGTCGCTCCCAAAAGAAAAACGAATGCCTTTCTCTTTTCCTTTCATGATGACCCTGCATGAGGGCTGCTTCCATAATCCACTGATTTCAAGGGCAACCCCATATTTTTTGCACAAGGAAAGTAATTCATCTTCAAAATCGCTCTGAAGCTGTGTGCCCTCCATATCGTCATAAAAGGGTGTAACGGTGGCATGACCAAGAATATCCACGGGAAACCGCGAAAAGCTGTCTTCAATGAGCCTTAGGTTCTTTTCTAGAAAAAAAGGCGCATCACTACTTTTGTAGTTGAGTTGATAATGAGGCCTGTGGCCCGCTCTCCAGCCGAAGTATTCGGTAAGACTGACGATTTGACCTTCACGATTAGGAAGGGCATGCAGGCTTGCAATGCAATAGTCCAATCTGGTCCGAAGATGGTCAGGTATGTCAAAGTCGGTACCGATATTGGCCTCCACCCCTTTGAAAACATCATATTGGTCAAGAGCGTTGAGATATTGCGTGATTTGCTCCTTGGTATCGATTTGTCCACAGTAAATATGATCGGAAACACCTAAAATATAGCCTTTCTGCTGTGCCTTTTCCACCAAAAAATCCAAGGTGGCATCCCCGTCGGAGAAAATCGAATGGGTATGTAAGTCGTACAATTTCATTTCTGCTCTTCCTTATTCTATATTGTTCCTATGCTGCGTACATCACCCTTTGCAGTACGCTTTGCGAAATCCAGCGTTCTCTGAACGCCTAGGTATCACACCCACGAGTTTAAAAATAACGCTAAAAATACTGATGACCAGCCAATCTGCCACATCTCGAACAAAATGGGCCTCGCTGGTCATGGTTCCATCGAGCAGGTATATGACCTTTCAATTCCAAATTCTTTGACAACTATAATTATATACTCGGACGAAAAAGCAAACAACACGACTGGTCTGAGATTTTGTTTAAAATCCTGTCTTTTGATTTTCATGTTTTGGTTTTACTTGCTTAATAACCTCCGACGCGTAGAAGAACATGCTGCAATGGAATAAGTGTACCAAATTATGTTGTAATAAGAATTTTATTGAAGTAGAATTGTTTTACGCGGACACTTCTTTGCAGCGTTGAACAGGAAACAGAAAAGTTATTTCTGGTTGAAATCTCCGCTTAAAGGATCAAGAATACAGCTGCTCTACACTGCTGATTTTATAGGAGAGCAATAAATGAGTGCTTACAATATTAAGAGAGGAGTTGCTTTCTAATAGAAGATTTATACATAGTAAACTATCGCCATTCAGGGTGCGAACCCCTAAAAAGTATCACACAGCTTTCAGAATCGGAGTCATTTGCTGTGGCCAAGGAACTCTCCGATAAAAACAGGGGCGTAGCCTTTAATCGATTTGGAGAGGATTATAAAGGATATTATCCTCATAGAATTCGTACTGAGAAGTGGTTATTTGACTGTTTTGTTGCCTTAGGAGGAAAGCCGCAAACAAGACATCCCTTTTATTTTGTTCTGCATGGCAGTGACATGTTGTACAAATGGTTTGGCGAAGGTTCAGCCACTAAATTATTATTAAGCGATATTGCGTCCTGCGATATTAGTTTTACTTTTGGTGACAGTATGTCAAAAATGGATAAACCCGAAAGAAAAGACCCCTTTCTTAAAGAAACACTGTTTGATTTAATCAACGCTCACAACGGCAATGTAGAATGTTTTTTGAATGCCATTAAAGAACAATACACTTATATAGAAGCGCAACTGTGGACGAATAAATATTTTGCCTTAAATAATCTAAAATAAGTGAGGTCTTTTGTGTGAAGAGTCAAATCAAAGAATTAGTATTGGGCTTTGGTGCAGACGTATGCGGAATCGCAAACATCGACCGTTTTTCTGAAGCACCTTCCGGTTTTCATCCTCAAGATATTTTCCCTGGCTGTAAATCGGTCATTGTCTTTGGCATTGCGCTTCCAAGGGGGTTGTCAATGGTCGAATCCAGACTGATATATGGTCATTTCAACGAGGTCACGTGCCCCCAAGTTGATTGGGTAGCCTTTAAAACCGCAAAAGAAATTGAAAGACTGTATAGCGGGTATGCGGTACCCATGCCCTCAGACGTTCCTTATGAGTACTGGGATAAAGAAAAGATGGAAGGCCGAGGACTGCTATCTATGAGACATGCCGCTGTGCTTGCAGGACTCGGAACGCTTGGTAGAAATACCTTATTACTTAATGAGAAGTATGGTAATTTACTGTCTTTAGGGGTTGTTCTTACAGATCTCTACCTTGAATCAGACCCACTTGCCGAAGGTATCTGCATAGAGGATTGCAAGCTATGTATCAAAAGCTGTCCTTCGCATGCATTGGACGGCCAGCATGCCAACCAGGCAAAATGTAGACCTTATACATATGGAACAAATGCGCGAGGCTTCAGTACAGTCAATTGTAATAAATGCAGGGTGGTTTGTCCTATGAGATTTGGTAAAGAGAAGTAAGCCATCCTCCGGTGTACCTCCTGTTGCCCTACCTGAGGACAAAGGCGGATATAGGGTACTGGTTCGTTCAAGTAGCTGATATAATGAAGAAATAAAATAAGAAGGTGCTAGTAAGTGTTCGGAATGTTACAGCCAGAATCCCATAATTTTAAATTTTAAGGGGAAATAAAAATGAAAATAGTATATCGTTTATTATTAATTCTGCATGCATTTATTGGAATAGGTGGTATGGCTGGAGGTTTAGCTGCGATTACCAATCCCCAGGCACCAATGGGTACAACGGTAGATACTCTAAAATATTCACCTTTCAACAGCTTCCTTATACCAGGAATTTTGTTGTTTGGTGTAATAGGGCTTGGAAATGTATTTAGTGCTATTTGGATGAGCTTTAGCATCAAATATCAAGGCTATATAAGCAGCGTTTTTAGTTGGGCTTTAGTGATCTGGATTATCGTACAATGCATCATGCTCCGCTCTATTTTACATCTCCATGTCATATTTTTTATTATAGGATTGGTTCAAGCTTTTCTATCAACACTATTATTGTTTCATGAGCATTTATTTCCTACAAATATAATTCTCAATTTCATAAAAAAATTAGAAAAGAAATTCCCTGAAAATATCATTCTGAAGAATCTGGTGAAATTAGATAAAATTTAATGTTGAGTAAATTGAATTATTACGCAATTACATTAGAAGTCAAAATATTAAGTACTCCAAAAGATACTGTCATTCTTGGGAAAAGGCCAAAATAGCTAGTATTAATGAAGAGATAACCAGTTCAAAGGATGTGGTGAAGTGAAATTAATAATATCCGATTTAGAAAGTAAAGATTTATATAAATTATTCCCTAACCCAACAGATGAGATGATCATTATTTCAAACAAGGGTCCAATACATCATTGCATAGGCTGTTTCGGGTGCTGGATTAAGACACCTGCAGCCTGCGTAATACGGGATAAATACGGAGATATGGGAGAGACCATTTCAAAATGCAACGAGCTCCTTATTATAAGCGAATGTTGTTATGGTGGATTTAGTCCATTTGTGAAAAACGTACTTGACCGAAGCATTTCCTACATCCATCCTTACTTTGCAATGAGAAATGGCGAAATGCATCATCGGAGGCGTTATGAAAATAATATCAATATGCAAGTATGGTTCTACGGTAAAAATATAACCGAAAAAGAAAAGCTGACTGCTCAGAAGTTAGTAAGAGCAAATTCAATTAATTTTGATTCAAAAGTCGGTGGTATTTCTTTTTTTAATAGCCCTTTAGAAATGGAGGGACAATTATTATGATAATAGCATTTATAAACGGAAGTCCCAAAACCCACGAATCTAGTTCTGGTTGTGTTTTGCACGAATTAAAGGCTTTAATAGATAACGCTAATCATGAGATTTATGAATTTTCCTTTAAAAAGCCACAATTGAGTTCGGAAGAAACAGATAATTTGGTAGAGTGCGATGCTCTTGTATTTGCCTTTCCTCTATATGTAGATGGCCTACCCTCTCATTTGCTAAACTGTCTTGTTCAATTAGAAACTCTTTTTTCAGCAATAAAGGAAAAGAATATTCTCGTTTATTCAGTGGTAAATTGCGGATTCTATGAAGGTCATCAGAATGAGCTGGCCATTGAAATAATGGAGAACTGGTGCATAAAAGCTGGACTCAAATGGGGTCAAGGGCTTGCGATTGGCGCAGGTGGAATGCTTCCCATGTTAAAAAACGTTCCGAACGGGCACGGGCTGAAGAAAAACCTAGAAGGGACATTAAAGCAACTCGCAAATAATATTTTAAAAAGCGCCTCGGGTCAAAATATATGTATTACAGCCAATTTCCCAAGAATCTTATATAAACTTGCTGCCGAAATGGGATGGCGACAATCGATTAAAGCAAATGGATTAAAAAGAAAAGATTTGTTTTTAAGAAAGTGAATTGAATGACTATAATGAACCCATACAATCGGCCAGAGAAAAAGCGAAGCAAGTTGTGGACAAGCTCAGGAGCATGAAACTTCCTGCAGTAGCTAAAAATATAGACACCAGCATTAAAGAAACCCTTACATATATGAAGTTTCCGCGGTAACATTGGATTAAAGTACGCACCGACAACGGCATAGAACGGATCATGAAAGAAATCCGTAGGTTTTTTCAGAAAGAATATATTTTTTATATCAGAAAAAGACCGCTATTTTTTAGCGGTCTTTTTCTGAAGGAAATGCTTTAAGTCGTTCCTTCTCTATATTTTTACATTGTTATGTCTGGTTGAAAAGTAGATAATATTAAGTGTGTAATCAACCTTTAATTTTAGGTAGGTTAATTGCATCCAATGCCTTTTTAAGTTCAATCTTAACATCTTCAGGTGTTGGCATAATAGGAAGCCTTGTGCCACCCTCGTTAAAACCTAGGATATCTGCCATTTCTTTATATATTTTAGCTTCAACACTAGCACCATAACGGCGTGTTCCATTCCAAAGTATTGTTTTTAAAGGTTTAAATGCTTTAATTATTTCATCTGCCTCTTTATACTTACCACGGCTTGCTAATTTGTGGATTTCAATAACATGCTTTGGATACATAT
>JAEYPI010000018.1 GCA_023410885.1 Bacillota bacterium | reverse complement strand
GTGCCCACACCGTCTCACCGGGCGGCAAGCGCCGCTAAAGGGAAGGGCTCCGCTGGTCCGGTTCGTCGGCGTCGTAAAACCGGGACGTTAGGTGAAATTTTCTGTTTGGATCGCCCCATCCGTGGGCGAGAATGGAAAGAAATAGCTTTGAAGTAAAGATCGCATTGGTAAAAAATGTTAGATTAAGTGAATTTATATTTTGAGAGGTGAATCTGATATGGAAGGAAAATATAGGACATGGCATAAGATACAAGGAATAAGCAGTTTTAGCTATGCAGTTTTTACGATTTGTTTGTTCTGGATGATGTATTCTGAATTACCAACTGCATCCATTATTTTTATAGCTGTTATGGCAACTGTTTCACTAATAACAACGACTACTTCGGGATTAATTAGGGCCTTTATTGGTCATAAAATGGGACTTAAATCAACAAAAAAAGATTGGTTGATAGTAGGTATTGTCCTCATACTTGTCATTATATATTTTGCAGTCAAACACATTTAAGATATTACAAAATAAATTTAGTTGAGAAGCTGAGTTAATTCGTAATATTCTTATTAAGTGTAAGTTTCGGTTTTATATAAGGTTCAGCCGTCCATGGCTGAATCTGGCTCCGCGGGACATAAAACTTCACCTAACATTGCTTTTACCAAAAAATCCGTTTTACTTCATATTATAGCATCATAGATCTTACCGTCATAAAGACAGATCAAATTATCATGCATAGGCAGAGATAGAAAATAGTAAAAAGCGAGGTATGGATATGAAACTACATCACATTGCATTTTGGACCAAAAATATTGATTCAATAGTTGCATTTTATAAAACGCATTTTAATGGAGAAGTTCTTTTTCAACATGAAAGTGGTGATTTTAAGTGTATTTTTATTAAAATATGTTCGAGTATTACTATTGAAATTATGACTCGCACAAACATACATAGCTTTGCTCAGGAGGAAAGGATAGGCTATTCCCATTTTTCAATTGAGGTTTCTAGTAAAGATGAAGTCAATAAACTGACAGATTATTTTATTGAGCATAACATTCCTCTAAGAAAAAATAAAGAACAATATGATGATGGTTTTTATGAAAGTGCTGTTATTGACCCTGATGGTAATATTATTGAAATAGCATATGTTGATAGAACAGTAAATCCTAACGTATGAATTCCTGATTTAAATGTATTGGGGTACAATTACTTATATATTTAAGGTCCTACGTCCTGTGGGTAGGCTAATAGGGGGTTGAAAATCAATGGCAATTATTAAAGGATTGGAAAAGACGTTTAATGAAGTTTTTGAAGCGTATGACAAAATGCGCCCGACTTATGTTTCTCAGTTATACAAGGATATTTTCGCTTACAAAGAAATTAATCAATTTAGTAATGTTCTTGAAATAGGGATTGGAACAGGCCAAGCTACGTTACCCATTCTTGAAACAGATTGCTTTTTAACAGCCATCGAATTAGGCGATAAACTGGCAGAATATACGAAGCAAAAATTTAGAGATTATAAAAATTTCAATATAAAAAATATGGCTTTTCAAGATTTTGAAACTGAGGATAACTCTTTTGATATGATTTATTCTGCTTCTGCTTTTCATTGGATACCTGAAGAAATAGGATATTCAAAGGTATATAATATGCTAAAGAGTGGTGGAGTATTTGCGCGTTTTGCAAACCATCCATATAAAGACAAAGAAAAAGAAGATCTTCATGTTGCAATGCAAAAATTATATTCAATATATATGCCACATGTTCAAATGAGTGCAGAATACAGCGAAGAAGATGCAAAAAATAGAGCTAATATCAGCATGAAGTATGGCTTTGTTGATGTTGTTTATAAAATGTATTACAGGACAAGAACATTTAGCTCACAGGAGTATATTGAACTTCTTGGAACTTATTCTGATCACATAGCCCTAGATGAAAACAAAAGAACTGAATTTTTTAATGGTATCAAAAATGAAATTGACAATTTTGGTGGAAAAATCACAGTTTATGATACGATAGATTTGCAGCTTTCAAGAAAACCATAATACGGGTGTAACTCACTGGTTTCTTATTGTAGGAGCAACGGCTGACGAGTATATTATTTGTTTATGCTTATCGGGTTATTGTGAAGGTAACTGATTAAGAATGTAGTTTTGATAATGGTTTGAGGAGGTTTTCTATGGATATCAAGAAAAAGATCAAGTATTTCTATGAACATGTTTCGTCAAATAATTTAGTGGAGGAGTTTCCTGAATACATTTCTGATAATTGCACTGTAAGGATTGGGGAAAATGTTATCCCGGTAGGAATTAGTGGAATGAAGCAACATCAAATAGATGTTAGAAAAACATATCCGGAGATGAAGATTACAGTAATCCGTCAGTATTGTGACAGTGATTATATTATTTCTGAATTTATCGCTGAAGCTATACATAAGGGTGAATGGCTGGGAATGAAACCCACTGGGAAGAAGTTATTATTCAATGGAGTCGATATTGATAAAATTGCAGATGGAAAAATCATAGAACATGGAGGAGCTATGAATACGTTCGAGACATTGTTTGAAGCGAACATCATTCAGCCTACCCCTTAAATGTTATGTGTGTTCTAATTAGTTGATCAGAAAGGTTCTCAATGCGCAATTTGGCGGTGTGTAATATAAATACAAATATCCATACTTTAATATCCAAAAAAGCAGAGGAAATAAAGGAAGATATCATAAATACGCGCAGACATCTTCATATGTACCCCGAATTGTCTGGCGAAGAAAAGGAAACCAGCCGTTTTGTGGCCGAGAAGCTTGAAGCGTTAGGATTAGAAGTACAGACCAATATAGGCGGGTACGGTGTTGTCGGAATATTAAACGGTGCCAAACAAGGAGCGACAGTAGCATGGCGTGCTGATATGGATGCTTGTGCTATGCAAGAAGAAAGTGATAAACCGTATAAATCACGAATAGACGGTGTAATGCATTTATGCGGACACGACGCGCATACAGCAATTGCAATAGGCATAGCTGAAACCTTATCGTCAATTAAAGATGATTTGTGTGGTACAGTGAAGTTTATCTTTCAGCCCTTTGAAGAGGGTACAGAAGGTGCGCAGAGAATGATTAAGGATGGTGCTTTAGAAAACCCTCGTCCAATGGCCATTTATGGCTTGCACCAAGGTAGCTTGGGGGCAAATCAAAGCTATATGGAATCGGGAGCAGTAAGCATACATTATGGAACAGCTCTTTTTGGATTTGACAAAATAAATATCAAAATTAAAGCTGTGCGGCCAAAGTTTAATGCATGGGCTGAGCAGGAGCTTTTTATATACAAGCTTAATAAAATTAACTGTTATAAGATTAAACAAAGCAAGAGGATCAAATTAATTGATTTTAAAATCCTAAAAAAAGAAGGCAATGATGAAACCGGCGAAATACATATACAAGCTCAATTCAGATATGCTATGCAAAAATACCGGGATGATATCAGAAACAAATTGTCTGAAATTATTAATGAATATATAGAGCAATCAAAATCTGAAGTGATGGTCGATTATATTAAATCAATACCGCCTGTATACAATGATGAATCGGAGTGTAAAGAAGCAGAGCTCATTTTAAGAGAGTTAATCGGTGATAACGTCATTCCAAATCATGATGAGGTACCGCCCCATGGGGCAGATGATTTTGCTTGTTTTCAAAACGAATTATCGGGATTATTTTTCTTTTTGGGTTCAGCAAATTTAGAAAAAGGCATAAAGGCCTGGAACCATACCTCCACATTTGATATAGACGAAGCCTGCTTGGTATTTGGAGTTAAAACAATGTCATCTTATTTATATGAAATATTAAGCAGAAAAAAGATATAAATTAAAGGAGATGGATTGATATGTTATGTTAGAAGTGTAAACTTGAGAGCCCCGAAGATGCCATGATCTGCGATTGTGGCTTGGAGAAACTTAGTTTCTTATTGATTCTAAATTTTATCCTGGGGATGTCGTTATTTGAGGGAAGAAGTTATGCTGACAAAAAACATTGATACCGAACGTTTAATTATTAGAAGTACGCGAGAAGAAGATGCCTCGCTATGCCTTAACATCTGGTTGGATGATGAGATGGGTAAGTATTTAGGCGATCCTCCGCGTGATAAAGTCGATGAAGCCTATTTGAACTTTGCTAAGGATATTGATAAGGATGAGAGTTGGTTTCCTTTTGTAGCTTTTTCAAAGGAGACAGATGATTTTATTGGGACGTGCAGTGTTGTCCCACAGCAAGACCCAACGCAATGGGATTTAGGGTATTGTGTTCACAAAAATTATTGGCGACAAGGATACGCTACGGAAATGATCAAAGCCTTAATTGCCTTTGGCTATGATAGTGGTGTTCGTTCGTTTAGTGCAAAGGTTGCACAAGAAAATATTGCTTCTAATGCTGTTTTAAAAAAGCTCGGTTTTTTAGTTGAAAAAGAAGGTACCTTCATGAAACAGGAAACCGATATTGTATATAACGATTATACTTACAAATTGGACTTTGAATAACTCAATATTAAAATTTCTCAGTCCAAGTATTTCAAAAAGTGACAGGGAATCTACGCAAATTTTTTAGTCAGCCGGTAATATTAGTCCGGCGTGGCACTTATAGGGGGTTACCATGTTTCCGGAGCATAAAGCCCGCTATTCAAATTGAAGGTGCCTTTTGGTCCATAGCGCTTCATAATCTCAATTAGCGGGCGTCTACCTCCACATCATCATCATAGCTTAATATCAATGTTTTGAACCGTCCTCTGGGAATCGCATAAAAATATGATCAGATCATTACTCATACAGCATAACGCCAAAGGCATTATTGATGGATTTACCAGCTTTGAGCCATTCTTTGAAGGCCCTGTGCAAAGAGGTATCCCCCGGAAGCGTGTCGATATCTTCCGGCATAGCTGGAACGTGAAAGATCTTTGCCAGATCCCGGTTCTGGGGATCCACAGTGGTTTCTAGAATGGTATAGTCATGCGCAAACGCCAGAATGTTGGACTTCTCCGGCAGCAATTCCTCCAGATCCGGGGACAGCAGCCAGGAGTGGCAGCCGAAAATAATCTTGGTCAAGCCATAACGGTTCCGGAAGAATTCGGCCGCACTTGCGTAGGATGCGTGGCAGCTTTCGGGTGTCAATGGTGCGCCGGGAGGAATGTGGACATCCACATAATACTCCCCCTGCTCTAACCGAAGCTGCCCCGATTCCATTGTACGACGGAATTTGCGCCGCCTGTATTGAAGTCTGCCGATGGCAAAAAGCTTCATTTTAAAAAAGTCGATGAGCCACCAGCCTGTGGATATACCCCATACGCCGTAAGTATCCTTACAGGATTTTACGCCGCTCTTCAGGCCGCATGCAAAATCATCGATGAACCGTTCCCTAACATTCTCTTCCTCGTAGCGTTTTTTAAGCAGCGGTATCAGACAGATCAAGTACAGCAGATCGAGGGTATATATGTGAATGCCGGTAGTATCCTGCAACGCGTGGATCTGCTCAAACACCGGGACATGGTCAAAGGAATTGTTCTCCTCGTAAAGTCTGATCTGGGCAAGAAATATGGAAAACGCCTCGCTGTTGTTCTCAAGTTGCTGATAGGCTGCCTCTAAATGGGAGGCCACATCCGGTTCAAAACCGTATTGTTCACAAAACTGTATAATATAACGCATACAAAACCTCCACGATCATAATTGTAAACTATGTTTGTATTTGCTCCCTTACCTTCATTTTTTGCGCCGAAGATAAGATTATCTTGAGATTTGATGGAACCTGCCTTGACTAAGATTCTCCGATTGCTATAATCACATCAAAGCCTCGTTTGGGGCTGTCATTTTCGACAAGGAGAGAGTATCATGAAAAACCATATCGTATGCCTGGGGGATTCCAATACCCATGGCTCCTGCGCAGATCCCAATGATTCTGCTGATGGAACCCGCCGCTTCAATGAGAATGAACGCTGGACCTGCTTATTGCAGCGCCTGCTTGGGGAAGAATACTTAGTTCTGGAAGAAGGGCTGTCCGGCCGCACAATGGTATCTTCGGATCCCCTTACCGAAGGAATACCAGCTCTTGACGTTGTTTATCCCATCCTCATGAGCCACGAACCGGTGGATCTGCTTATCATCATGCTGGGGACCAATGACACAAAGGACCGTTTCGGGCTTAGTGCCGCATGCATTGCGATGGGCATGGATCGGCTAATTAATAAGGTCAAATCCATCCCGTGCTGGGGAACACATGCGCCCAACATCCTGGTCATCTGTCCTCCTCACATTGGAAAAGGCATGGAGCAGAATCCCAGTGGTGCCACAATGGGCAAGCATTGCGTGGAAAAATCCGCAGAGCTGTCCGCTTGGATGGAACCCATCGTCAAAGCCCAAGGCTGCGCCTATCTGGACGCTGAAGGGATTGCCGAGCTCAATCGTATCGACTATATGCACCTGTCCCGTAAGGGTCACGCCCAGTTGGCAAAAAAATTGTCCGAGATCGTCCCGGAGTTGGTTTGAGCCTTACATATCCCCGGTTTATCCAGTCACAGCGTCATGACAGCCAGTGCCATGACGCTGTATTTATGGGTCCAGTCTTGTGGTGTGTTCCATGAACACACCTCTTTTTTTGCGTTGCCTTATTTGCGGGTCCAGCGATCCATCAGCAGCGGCATAAACAGTCCACCCTGCACACTGCGGCCGATGAATTTTTCGTACAATCCTGTTTCTGTATCGTAGTAATCAGAGAAGGGAACTCGGCTTTCACTTTCCCGCAGGTAGTTTGCCAGTGGTGCTACAAATTCAGAGAAAATGTCATCCGGTGCCATGGCAGCCGTCCACATAATCCAGTCGGTCTTGGAATAGGTGGCTCGGGAATCCAGTGGCAGACCATAGCGCCCCATTCGCTTGATATAGCTGGATATTTCGCGCTGATAGAAATCATCAGACAGCAGGTTGAAGCCGAACAGACGATCCCAGACCAAATTGTATTTCATGCTCCAGCCAATGCCGTCAAAGGTCAGGCTGGTGTAGCCGCCCACATCGGCCCGGGTCAGCCAGCTATCCGCCATGCACTTTGCTCTGCGGAAATAATCGGCGGACTCCTGTACCTGCCCTAGCGCCTCAAGGATTTGTCCAAAGGCGGCGACACCCATGATGGCTTTTGCTGAAAGATTTACATTTCGGGCCAGGTGACCGGCAAAATCATCTGTACAAAGCTGTTCGCCAGGGTCGTCACCGAATTCCAACAAATACTGGCACCATTGCCGCAGCAGATCCAAGTTATCCTTTGCCAGGGTGTAATCTCCGTCAGCCCTGCCGCAGGCAGCAAGCATCAGGAGCATATCGGCACTTTCCTCCACGGGCATCTGCTTGTGAATCTGATAGGCATCTACCGTTGCAGGATACAGGTAGTAGGGAGCATGCACCGCACCGGTGGCCTGATGTTTCGCACGAAGGTGGGCACCGTAGACCTGTCCGTTGAGAATGGGATACCTGCCGGCATCATGGGGTGCAAAATCGTAAGTCCACACAGGCATCCGGGCGAATTTCAGGATCGGCCGCAGCATGCCCCGCACCAACTCCGGCTGATACATCAGGAATAGCGGTACTGAGGGATAACTTACATCCACCGTAGCAGCACAGCCATTAGAATCGTTTTCCTTGGAAATGAACAGCAGCTTTCCATCTACATCCGCAACCAGCTTGTGGGCAGCCACCGTCTGGCGGTAGGCCGCACTGAGGATCAGAGCATAATCCTCTCCGCCCTTACTTTTGGCCTCCGCCAAGAGTGCCTCATCAAAACAATCGCAGCGCGAAAGAAGCTCGTCACGCCGGTCGTAGAATTCCCGGAGAGCCTGGGTGATCGTTTTGCCGTTTCTTGCGTAGTAGGAAGGAAGCAGTCTGCCGAAATAGTTTATGGACGCAACCTCATCATAACCGATCAGCAGCAGTGCGTGAAAATCTCCCTTAGCCTTCTTCTGATAACGCAGCATAATGTCCAACCGTTCCGGCGCTTCGTCTATGCCATCTGCCGATGCCAGAAATACATAGCCCCAGTCGCAGGTCGCGTGATCTCCGCTTCCACCTAAGACCTTCTGGCGCATCTGTCCCATGTAGCCGTAATTCAGGCCGTCCTCCGCAAAGAAATCGCTGCGAATTTCTGGCTCATACTCGCCGCTGTGACAAATATCGGCAAACACCTGAAACTCTACAGATACATCGTGAGTCCGGCCATCCACAGCCGTTACGTCAAAAGTGATATAGGTGATCGGCGTAGAAAGAATATCCATATCATCCAGAAGCAAAGGCGAAGTAAACCGCACGACCAGCTGCACCCCTGCTGTCCGAAAGGTATATCGAGTTGACATTGGTGTGACACAGGATGCCGTCAGCGGCATCGTCCTACAGGTGGGGCGGCCGAGGAAACGGTACTTTTCTCCGTCAATGGTGATAATACCCCGCAGTTTCTTTTTGACACCGGTCCAATGGGTCGTTTCTTCGCCGGAAGGCATATCCCCAGTCTGCCATACAGAAAACATGGGATCATGAGTTATCAAAGGGAAGGCGGGGATACGTGTAATTATCATTAAAAATGTCCTCCTGCAAGAAATATGGGCAGCTATGGGCAATGCTGCTGCCTGTTTTTGATAAGCATATATTTTTTCGCATTGTCCGTCAAGTTTGTGCTGGAGATAACGCAAACTTATCCTGCGTATGCTGCAAGATAATCGGCAACGACTCTGACCAGCAGACATAATACGGCATAAGTCCCCGTTAAGCCATCAGCGTCTGCTGTCGTTTTTTCCTTTGATCCCCCTATGCAAGGCTTTTTGCATGATGTTAGGACAATCTTGCGCCAGAACCACGACGAGTTTGTTGTCGTGCCATGGGTGTGCTTGACAAGCGCATTCTGTTTATTTATCGTTGAAATTGATAAAAAAAAATGGTGTATGTGGAGCCTGCCTGCTGTTTTGTGTTCATTGACAACAGATCGGCAAAGAAAACGAGGTGACTTGATCGAGAACATCTAAAAAACTTCATCGAACTGAAACGGAAAAGGAGAAAACGAATGCTTAAGTATGCAATTAAGCGAATCCTTCTGCTGATACCGACACTGTTTATCGTCTTGACGTTGGTGTTCTGTCTGATGCAGATGATTCCGGGCAGTCCTGTCTATGCAATGGTTGAGGGACAAGACTATACACCCGAAGAAATTTATCAATTAGAAGAAGATATGGGCTTCCATGATCCAATCTGGGAGCAGTACCTGCGTTACATCGATGGTATTCTTGCAGGCGATTGGGGGGAATCCTACTATACCAATAAACCCGTATTCCAGAACATTATGGAGGTGTGGGAGCCTACCATTCTTATGACAATTTTTGCCACCATCATTACTGTGGTAATTGCGATTCCGGTTGGTATTATTTCTGCCACTCACAGAAACTCTCTGCTTGATTATTTTGTAACATCCACATCCATGGCGTCCATGACCATCCCTACCTTCTGTTGGGGTCTGCTGCTCTGCTACATCCTTGCATACAAGATGGAGCTGTTTCCGATATTGGGTTATACATCTATATCAAAGGGCGGTTTTGGGAACTCCTTGTACTTCATAGCACTTCCTAGCCTGTCTCTAGGCCTGCACCATGTTGCCACCCTTGCCCGGCTCACCCGTTCAACTATGCTGGATGTGT
>JAEYPI010000011.1 GCA_023410885.1 Bacillota bacterium | reverse complement strand
AGCTGCTCGGCAGTGGATGCCTTCTTGAGAGACATCTCCTGATAAACAGTAAGTACCCAAGATTGTCACGGGTCAAAATCGTTGCAATTTTCTGCTGGACGCCTAATTGCAGAAGGAATATAGAATTGCTGAAAATATTGTTAATGGCACTTTCAACCGAAAGGGCTGATTCAGCGGATGGGCTTTCGCCCCTGAAGGTATTAATAACATAGGATAGTAAGATGACATTGCCCAGGAAAACAATGGATCCAATGAAAGCAATCATTCGTAAAGTCAATCGTTCCCTAACAATACGGATCATCCTCCTGTAAACAAATAGTGATATGAAATCGCTTGCACAACCAATTGTATCGTTAAATTCCTTAAATTTACAACTATTTGTCAAGAAAATCTATAAAAATGTCATAACTCTTCGATTTATGTCCTCAAAATTCTAGTAAAAACATACAAGCCGAATAAAAACCCAGTTTACAAAATAAAATATCAGTGATACGATATCGTAGAATTGAAGGGGATTTTTCCTTACATACCACATTTTAATGGAGGACGAGAATGTCTAAGTATCTCGTAATCGTCGAGTCGCCTGCAAAGGCAAAAACAATCAAGAAATATTTGGGCCCGGACTATAAAATCGCGGCTTCCATGGGACATATCCGAGATCTGCCCCAGAGTCATCTTGGCGTTGATATTAATAAGGATTTCGATCCCATGTATATCATTATTACCGGGAAAAATGCACTGATTAAAAGTCTCAAAGAAGATGCTCAAGACATGGATAAAGTTTTCCTGGCAACTGACCCTGACCGTGAAGGGGAAGCTATTTCCTGGCATCTTTCACATATACTCAAAATAGACCCTCAGTCGGATTGTCGTATCACCTTTAATGAAATCACTAAGAATGCGGTTGTTAGTGCAGTTCAACATCCACGGCAAATTAATATGGATTTGGTCGATGCACAACAGGCCCGCCGTATCCTTGATCGTATAGTCGGCTATGAAATCAGCCCCGTTCTTTGGAAAAAGGTAAGAAAAGGCTTGAGCGCAGGCCGGGTTCAGTCCGTTGCAACCCGTATTATCTGTGACCGGGAAAGAGAAATAGAGGACTTTATTCCTGAAGAGTATTGGTCCATCGATACCCAGTTCCGCAAGGAAGACGGTCTTGTTTTTTCTGCCAGATTTCACGGAAAAAACGGTAAAAAGGCTGAAATCAAAAACAAAACCGAAGCAGATGAGATTTTGTCATTCTTGTCTGATTCAGATTTTGTGGTTTCCAATGTTAAAAAAAGCGCCAAAAAGAGAACCCCGGCACCGCCGTTCATTACCAGTACCCTTCAACAAGAAGCTTCCCGTAAGCTTGGCTATAGTGCGCAAAAAACCATGATGATTGCACAACAGCTTTATGAGGGTGTAGATCTTGGAAACGAGGGCTCAGTGGGTTTAATTACATATATGAGAACGGATTCGGTCCGGCTCTCCGATAGTGCAATTGCCGACGCAAGAGCCTATATTAAGGATCGCTTTGGTAAGGATTATCTTCCAGACAAGCCCAAGCAATATAAAACCAAGTCCGCCTCCCAGGACGCCCATGAAGCCATTCGTCCCTCCTATGTGGAGCGTGATCCAGAAAGCCTTAAAGAAATGTTGGCTGCCGACCAGTATAAGCTCTATAAGCTTATTTGGGATCGCTTCTTAGCCTGCCAGATGGAGTCGGCTGTTTTCGATACCCTTACCGTTGAGATAGAAGGTACACCTAAAACACTATCAAATAAAGTCGTGGTTAACTTGAGGGCCAGTGGTTCCAAGCTGGTTTTTAAAGGCTTTATGGCCCTTTATGTGGAAGGTCGGGATGATGAGGAAGAGGATGACGTACAGCTCTTGCCTTCCATTGTAAAGGATGAAAGACTGAGCCTTGTCAAAACCGATCCGGCCCAGCATTTTACCGAGCCACCACCGCGGTACACTGAGGCTACACTGGTTAAAATCCTGGAAGAAAAGGGAATCGGGCGTCCAAGCACCTACGCGCCCACCATCAGTACCATTATTACCAGAGGCTATGTGGAGCGCAATAAGAAGCAGCTTTTACCCACCGAGCTGGGTAAGATTGTTAACCAGTTCATGATGGCCAATTTCACCGATATTGTCAATGTCAATTTTACTGCTGAAATGGAAGGCAAGCTAGATAAGGTGGAAGAGGGAACCATTCCGTGGAAAGAGCTTATGAGGGAATTTTTCAGTCCCTTCAAGGAAACGGTCAAGAAAGCGGAGAGTATCAGTAAGGTAGAGATGCCGGTTGAGCTTTCTGATGTCATATGTGACAAATGCGGGAAAACCATGGTCATTAAAAGCGGGCGCTTTGGTAAATTCCTGGCCTGTCCGGGTTTCCCCGCCTGTAAAAATACAAAGCCGTTGGTAGATGAAGCAGGCGTTAAATGTCCTAAGTGTTCCGGTAAAGTCATCATTCGAAAAACCAAACGAAATCGGAAATATCTGGGTTGTGAAAATTATCCCAAATGTGATTTTATGACCTGGGATATGCCATCAGAGAAGGTTTGCCCCAAGTGCTCAAGCTTTGTGACAAAGAAAACAAAAGGGGACATGATCTACTATAAATGTGCCAATTCCGAATGCGACCACGCAGAAGAACAGCTAAAGGAAGGCGCAACTGCACCTAAAGCAAAATCAGAGGTGCGTTCCCGAAAGAAGGCACCACAAGACTCGACCAACAGTGTAGAGGTGGGTTCTGATAAGGACACACCACAAGCCTCGGCCACCAGTGTAAAGGTGGGTTCTAATGAGAACGCACCTCAAGACTCGACCACCAGTGTAAAGGTGGGTTCTGATGAGAACACACCGCAAGCCTCAACCGGTAGCTCGAAAAAAGGTGCCCGGAAGGCACCCGCAAAGAAAAAGTCTGAATAGGGGATTAGGGCTTTTTATAATCAGTCACTAGTTTCATAGTCCTCTCATAGGATGCATAGGCTTCGGCGAGTACTTCTTTGGAGTATTCGCCGTTTTTATACCAGTTCTGTGCCGGTACAGGGATTACTCTGAACTGATAGCCGCTCCCTTCGGGATAGCGCCAGAGCCAGGTGGGAACATGCTCAACTTTCTGAATGACCGTTTTCTGGGTTTTGGGGTCTTTCATAAATTCCAGGTTGACCAACATGCTGTCCTCACAGAGTTCCTTTTGGGTTTTAGGGTAGCCCGAGGCCCCACGTCGCTGGTTGCTGACGAAATTACCCATGGAATAGATGATATATTTCATATCACCATCTACTTCAATGTATTCGGTGGGCTGAACCACGTGAGGATGAGAGCCAAGAATGACATCAGCCCCCCAGCTAATTAGGTCCCTTGCCAATTGCTTTTGGTAATCGGTAGGTTTTTGCGTGTATTCAGTACCCCAATGCATGGCGACCACCGTAATATCCGCCAGATCTTCCAGCTCGGATATTTCTTTTTCCATTCGAGGTTCGTCAATGAGGGCCAAATGCTTTTTCTGTTGTTCCAAAGTTAAGGCATTCTCATTCATGTTGCAGCTATAGGTGTAAGCCATGAGGCCTACCTTGATGCCATTGAGATCCTTGATTAAATAACGGGGCTCTTCGCCGTCATAGGCACCTAATACCTCAAGGCCTGCTTTGCGAATATTATCCCGGGTTTCCAGCATTCCCTTGACTCTTCTGTCCAATTGATGATTGTTAGAGTTATTGACAAGATCAAGCCCTACATTCTCAAAGGCATCAAAAATCTCAGGTGGGCAATTAAACATGGGATAACCGCTGTAATCCTGACGGCTATTGGTGGCAGCGCTTTCAAAGCTTATAAGACTGTAATGGGCTGATTCAGTGTAGGGTCTTATGGCTTCAAAGATAGCATTGAAGTCGTATCGATCTTCACCGTTTACCAGAGCGGATTGTTGAAAGGCCGTATGTAGTACACAATCGCCGGCCGAAACCAGAGTTGCTGTTATAGGTGTGGGTTCCGGAGTTGGTGTGGGTGTTTGAGTAGGCGTTACAACAGGTGTGTGCACTGGTGTGGGCGAGGGGGAAAGGGAGGCCTGATTTTTAAGGTCTTCCCTTGGGAATTTTTTTAAGGCTATTATGCTTATGGATGCGATACAAATTACCAGTATAAAAAGAACTTCAAGTACTAGGACCGGCTTCTGCCATAACTTTTTCAATGGTTCACCTCATTAAAATTTAGTGCTTTTTCGACGATGACTGTTCATTCATATTATGTTTTTCAAACCTGTGTTTAAACATCGTTTGAGGGTGTAAAGTGCATCCTTATTTTATCATTGAAGCCGGAAAAAATCATCAAGTATTCACATTCTTTCTATTGACTATCAAAGCACCGGTGTAATGAGAATTGTGCAAAATGAATAAGGTATGGATGAAGCGCTCTTGTCGGTCCCCTCTCTGAAGCCTTATAATGGTCATGTGCTATGATGAATAGCGCTACTAGAAATGGGCAATAAACTCATACAAGAATACAGATATCAAGCACGAAAAAAGGAGTATCCATGAAAAATAAACCTATTAACGTTATCGGAGCAGGACTTGCAGGCTGTGAAGCCGCCTGGCAGATTGCAAGACAGGGCCTGGAGGTCCGCCTCTATGAAATGAAACCCCAAAAGAAAACACCGGCCCACCATAGTGATCAATTTGCAGAACTGGTCTGCAGCAATTCACTCCGGTCCGATATGCTGGAAAATGCTGTAGGACTTTTAAAACAGGAGCTTCGGGTGTTAGGATCCCTTATTATGGACTGTGCCGATGAAACCAGAGTACCGGCTGGCGGTGCTTTAGCTGTCGATCGCCAAGCTTTTTCAGAAGCGGTAACACGCAAAATAAAGGAACATCCCCTTATACAGGTCAGTTATGAAGAAGTAACGTCATTAAGTCAGGATGATATAACAGTAGTGGCAACAGGGCCCCTCACCTCGGATGTATTAGCAGAGCATATAGCCGGACTAATAGGAGGAAACAGTCTGTATTTCTTTGATGCAGCTGCTCCTATTGTACGTCTGGACAGTATCAATCTGGATATCGCCTTTAGGGCTTCCCGCTATGATAAAGGAGAAGCTGATTATTTGAATTGCCCCATGGATAAGGAGCAGTATGAAGCTTTTTATGAAGCCCTCATCAGTGCTGAAACAGCAGAATTGAAGGAATTTGAGGATGATCGGGTTTTTGAGGGCTGTATGCCTATTGAGACCATGGCTAAACGCGGTAGGGAAACCATGCGTTTTGGACCCCTTAAGCCAGTGGGGCTTAAAGATCCCCGTAGTGGTCAGGAGTTTTATGCTGTGGTTCAATTGAGACAGGATAACACAGCGGCAACCCTGTACAATATTGTTGGATTCCAAACTCATCTTAAATGGGGTGAGCAGAAACGCGTATTTTCAATGATACCCGGCCTTGAGCATGCTGAATTTGAGCGTTATGGCGTCATGCATCGCAATACCTTTTTGAATTCACCTGAGCTGCTTGACGGGGCCTATCGTATGAAAAAGCAGCCGAATCTATTTTTTGCAGGGCAGATGACAGGTGTTGAAGGCTATGTGGAATCCACCAGCTCTGGATTTGTAGCCGGCATTAATGCTGCAAGGCAGCTTAAGGGCCAAGAGGATATCCTCTTCCCAGGGAATACTGCCATTGGTGCATTAGCCCGCTATATCTCAAGTCCCGTATCGGGTAAATTTCAACCTATGAATATCAATTTTGGCATTATGGATCCTTTGAAGGAGAAAATTCGCAGCAAAAAGGACAAGAACCGAAAGCTAGCTGAAATAGCACTAAACACTCTAGATCATTATAAATAAACTGGTGGGGTTGACTGACATTTCATTGCAGGCATCAAGTCAATGTGAATCAAACTGCGAGGTGAATAATCAGACAACGAGGCAAAATTACAGTATATATTAGAAAGAATTGATTTTATGAGAAGGAGAAACGCATGAAAAAACTTGGGCTGAAATATCTTATCCCGGTCGTTATTGTGATAGTAGGGCTATGGTTTTCAACAGGGTTTTACACCATTAAATCCGGGGGTGGCGAACGCGCTGTTTTAACACAGTTTGGTCAATATATAAAAACGGAGGAAGAGGCTGGTCTACGTTGGCATTTGCCGTATCCCATTCAAGCTGTTGAGATTGTTAAGGCCGATGTCATCCGAACCCTTGAGTTGGGCTACAGAACTCAGCAAGTAGGTTCCAGCGGAGGGGACTCCACCTATGTATCCGTTCCTGAGGAATCACTCATGATTACAGGGGACGAGAATTTAGTACATACCGAATCCGTCATTCAATATAGAATTATCAATGTTAAGGATTATGTTTTTAATGTTGACAGAACGCTGGAAACCTTTAAAATGGCAGCCGAATCCTCAGTACGGCGTGTGGTTGCCAATCATAAGCTCAATGATGTACTGACTGACCAAAAGGATATTATACAGCTTGAGATTCGTGAGGATCTTCAAGGTATTTGCAATGAATACCAATTGGGCATAGATGTCACAAAGATAGCACTTCAAGCCGTTTATGCGCCACCTGATGTTCAGGAATCCTTCGATGACGTTATTAAAGCACGGGAGGATATGAATCGATTCATCAATGAGGCCCAGAAACAGGCCAATGAAATTTTACCTGCTGCCGAAGCCAAGGCTCAGGAAATTCTCAACGAAGCCAGCGCTTATAAGGAAAAGCGTATTGCAGAAGCCAAGGGTGATGTGGAGAATTTTAAGCAGGTTCTAGCCAATTATGTACTGGGACCGCAGGTTACTCGTACCCGCATGTATCTTGAAACCATGCAGGAAGTTTTGCCAAAAGCCAAAATTTACATAATGAAAGACAGCGGAGACACGCTGCGCTTCCTTCCTCTCGATAACGATGCAAAGTCGACGGAACAAGATAAGGACTAATCTTTGCGTTATAGGCAAAATAGCCATTCATAGAAAGGAAAATTGTAATGGATAATACGAGTAACCAATTCCAGCAGCAATATAAAGCGCAAAACAATAACAATAAGATGGGTGAGACCCTTAAGGGATTTCTTACGAGCTTAGGCTTTACCCTATTGGCGTTAGTTGTAGTAATTGTTCTTTTAAACTCTTTCCTGTTTACAGTAGGAGAGAGGGAACAGGTCGTGATAACTCAGTTTGACAAGATCATTCGCGTCATAGTCGATGATGCCAATGATCCTTCCATACAAGCGCTCAAAAATGATCCACGCTTTGCTGACATCAAGATTCAGCAGGGTAAAGGGTTGTTCTTTAAAATCCCTTTTATTCATAAGGCTGAGCATTTTTCAAACCAGCTCCTGACTTATGACACATCAGCCGAAGAAGTCTTTACCAAGGATAAGAAAACAATATTTCTGGATAATTATGCCCAATGGACGATCCAAAACCCTGTGACCTTTATGGTGAACATTGGGAGCAGGGATGCAGCAAACCAGAGAATTGACGAATTTATTTATTCCAAGATGAGAGAAGAAATCGGTAAGATTGACGCTCATGTTTTGATTGCTGATAAGGATTATATGCTCAGCATGCTGGAAAACGTTGAACAGTATGTAAACAGTATGCTTGAGCCTCGTGGAATTAAGGTCTTGGATATCCGCATTAAAAAGACTGAATTCCCCGACGAAACAAAACCCAGCATTTATGAGCAGATGCGTTCAGAAAGGCAGGCTGTGGCCACAAAGTATCGTGCCGATGGCCAGAAACAATCCAGAACCGTTTTAGCCGAGGCCAAGATGAAAGCGACCGTCATTGAAGCTGAGGCCTATGAACAGGCCCAGAAGCTCATGGGAGAAGGGGATGCCCAGGCCCTTCAAATCTATGCTGAGGCCTATAATGTTGACCCGGATTTCTATGAATTCTGGAAAACCTTGCAGACATACAAAGAAGTGATCGACGAGGATACCACCATCATGATCAGCCCCGATTCCCAATTCGCCAAATATATCTACGGTAAATAAGGGACCTTAAAAATATTACTTCCCATATAATGAAGGGGGACGTATCTATTAACTCCAAGAATAGGAGTCAAAAGAAACGTCCCCTTAGCTTTTAAGGAATTTCGCAATCTTGAGAATTAACCCCTTTCATAAATGATGTTCGATCCTATTTCAAGGTATGATGATGTCTTCAAAAGAGCCCCCGACAACCTTCACCAGGTCTTTGGGATCTATTTCAATCTGGGAACCGATTCTTCCGCCGCTTAGGATGATTTTGTCGAAGGCACTCGCGCTTGAATGAACAACGGTTGGATATGACTTTTTCATTCCGATGGGGGTGCAACCTCCCCGGATATAGCCCGTAACCGGAGTAATATCCTTAACCGGAATCATTTCAACGGATTTTTCATGGACGGAAGCTGCTGCCTTCTTCAGATCCAGCTCTTCGGCAACGGGTATGACAAAAACAAAATAGTTCTTGCTCTTGCCTTGGGTAACTAAGGTTTTGAAGCATTTTTCCGGGGGCTGGTTCAGAATCTTTGCAACAGAAACGCCGTCCATAAATTCATTACAGCCATAATGATGCACCCTAAAGCCAATAGCGTTCTTTTCCAGAATTCTCATAGCATTTGTTTTGATATCTTTAGCCATCTCTAAATCCACTCACTTTTTGTAAACCTCGCTCCTTCTTTAAGGAAACCTTTATCAGTATAACATATTGAAAAAGCAAAACATCAATTCTCTCTGGTAACATTTACACATACTGACAAGAAAAATAATGTTCAAAAGAGACTAAATCACCCTCAAAAAATCAATACTTACTATATGCGAATTTTGAAGACAGACAACTACGATGCCGGACAGAAAGTACATAAATTTTTACAGCTCATGACGGGTTCGGGCTGGCATTGTACGAATGTGAGAGGGTAGATAAGATGCTTAGAAAAAAAGGCATTATTAACATACTGTGCTATTATCTGATTTCAATTTTGGTTATTGCCTCAATAACATCATGTGCCCATTCCGTTCAAGAGGATTCCAATAAAAAAGCTGTTCCTGTTACAGTTCTACGGGTTATGAAAGGAACAATCGATAATATAACCGAATATACGGGACTAGTATACCCCAGTAAGCTTGCTTATGTGGTATCACCCATTGCCGGAAAAGTGTTTTCTTCTTTTTTTGAGGTTGGAGATCGCGTCAGTGAAGGCGACGTGCTTTTTACACTTGACAGCTCTGAAATTGAAGATAGTATCCGCGTTATTGAAGAACAGCTCAAGGCTGCCGAGGCTACGATTTCCATAGCTCAGACAGGCGTGGTGTCTGCTTCAGGTGGTCAGTACGAGAGCCAGATGCTTCAGTTGAAAACCGCCCTGAAAAGCGCAGAAGACAATTTTACAGCGGCAAAGGCCGCCTATGACAGTGCGGTTCTCTTGCTTGAGGCAAAGCTAATTAATCAGCTTAAATACAATCAAGTGAAGACCCAATTCAACCAGGCTCAGAATGCTTTAAATTCAGCCGTTCAGGCCGTCGAGCTCTATGAGGGCAAGCTATCAAAGGACGCACAGCAAGCAGCTAGCGATCAGCTCAAACAAGCCCAGGCCTCCTATGATATGCTCAAGCTCCAGATCGAAAATTCCCGCAAACAGCTGGCCCATACCCAGGTAAAATCCCCTATGAATGGCGTTATTGCAACCAAAGACATAGTAGCCGGTTGTTTGATCTCCAATACCATGATCCCTTATACTATTATGGACGCCGATATTGTTCAGGTTGTCATTAATGTCACAGAGAAAGTCATTAACAAAATCAAAAAGGGTGCTGTGCTTGATATCAGCATCCCTTCCATAGGAACCGATTCGATAAAAGGTGTGGTAGCAACTGTAAGTCCGGCAGTGGATCAGAAAACCCTTACCTATAGTGTTAAAATTGATGTGCAAAACAGCAGCAATCTAATCAAACCCGGTATGACTGCAAAAGTGGGCATCTTGACCGAACGTCATGAGAACAGCATTCTTGTGCCTATTTCCTCCGTCCTTACCAATGAGAGTGGTAGCTTTGTTTATACCGTTGAGGACAATAAAGCCATTATGAAATCGGTCAATACAGGCATCAGCAACGGAGACAAGATCGAAATTCTGAGTGGTCTCAATGAAGGAGCACTGCTCATCATAAAAGGACAGCAATTCTTGGGTCAAAATGACACCGTGACGATCTTTAAGGGGGATGGAGAATGAATTTGCCAAAGCTATCCATCCGAAGGCCTATTACCATAATTATGGTCATTCTGGCCACTTGCCTTATTGGCTCGGTATCCTTATCAAAATTAAAGATGGATCTGCTTCCCAATCTCAATATGCCCATTGCAGTAGTGACCGCTAACTACTCCGGCGCTGGACCACGTGAAATTGAAAGCCTCATTACCATACCCTTTGAGGAGGTTCTCACTACCGTTACCAATCTGGAATCCATTGAGACGATTTCAACCAATGAATATAGTCTGTGCATTCTTTATTTCAATGATGACACGGATATGAATTTTGCCACCCTGGAAATGCGTGAAAAAATTGATCTTGTCAAAACCTATTTGCCACAAGGGGTTAAGGACATTATGATCATGCGCATTGACCCAAATAATTTTCAGTCAACCATTGAGTTGGGCATTAGCTCCGATATGAACCTCGAGGATTTAACCCGGCTGGTGGAGGAGCAGGTCGTCAATAAGCTGAAGCGCATTAATGGTGTGGCCTCAGTCAATATCACAGGCGGCGAAACTCAGGAGGTTCGTGTTGAGCTCATTCCCGAGAAACTCACACTTTACGGCTTTAATGAAACCTTGATTTCCCAGTACCTGATGACTGAAAATCTCAATATTCCTGCAGGCAATATTGAGACCTCGGGCATGTCGATTTTCTTGAGGACCAACAGTGAATTCAAAAGTATTGAAGAGATCAAGAATCTTGCCATCCCAACTGCTTCCGGAAGCGTTGTTCTTGTAAAGGATTTTGCAAATGTAAGTCTGTCCAAAAAAGAGAAGATAAGTGAGAGCTTCATTAATGGCAACCTTTCATTGAATTTATCCATTCAGAAGCAAAGCGATGTTAACACGGTTCAAGTTTGTAAAGCCGTGAGGGACGAAATTTCAAGATTACAAAAGTCCTATCCGGACACCAAATTCAGCATCCTCTACGATGCCTCCAATTATATTAATTTGGCACTTGAAAGTGTCACAGAGTCAGCCATTCAAGGTGGAATCCTCGCTATTATCATTTTATATTTATTTTTGAGAAATTTCCGCGCCACATTAATTATCGGTGTTTCCATGCCAGTCTCCATTATAACGACCTTTGTCCTGATGTATTTTTCAGGTATCAACTTGAATCTTATTTCGCTGGCTGGTCTAGCCCTTGGCGTTGGTATGCTGGTAGACAATTCAATTGTGGTATTGGAGAACATCTACAGATACCGCCATGAGGGTAAGAGTATGTTGGCCGCTGCTGAGATTGGTGCTAAAGAGGTTATGCTGGCCATTTCTGCTTCAACCCTAACAACCATTGTGGTATTTATCCCCATTATTTTTGTTGAGGGTCTCACCGGGAGGATTTTTAGGGATATGGGACTTACCATAACCTATTCGCTTCTCGCCTCACTCATCATTGCCATCACCTTTATCCCAATGATGGCTTCAAAGATTTTGAACATTGAGTTTATTAAAAAGAATAATCAAAGAAAATCTATAGGGACAAGGATTTTTGATGCATGGGAAAGATTTTATGCCAGGGTCTGTGTATTGTATGAAAATCTATTGAAGGTATGTATAAGAAAGCGCATTGCCGTAATCCTTGTAGCGCTCTCCTTATTCGTGGTTTCCTTGATTTCACTGCCCCTTGTGGGACTCGAGTACTTTCCTTCTATGGATGAAGGCTTAATAACCGTTGAGGTGGTATTACCCAAGGGAAGTGCTTTAAGTGAGACTCATGATATGGCATTCAAGGTTCAAGAACGTATCAATCAGGTCCCCGAGGTTCAGGAGGTTTATATGACCATCGGAAACGGTGGATTTGTTCTTGATCGTTCCACAACCGAAAAGGCCACCCTTTCGGTGAAGGTCGGAAGTATTGAGAAACGCAAGCGGTCCATTAACCAAATTTCTGATGACATCCGGAGCAGGGTGGCTGATCTTCCGGGTGCTAAAATCACCATTGAAGACGAAAGCAAGGTCATGGGCTTTACTATCGAAAGTAATGAAGTGGATATTCGGGTCTCGGGGGAGAATACTGAGAAGCTAAAAGACATTGGCAAGGATATTGTCAAAATTATCAGCGGTATGGAAGGCATCAAAGATGCTGAGAGCTCACTGGATCAAGAGATTGAAGAAGCTTCTATCAAAATTGACCGCAATAAGGCCATTCTTTATGGTCTTACTACGGCACAAGTGGGGCAGGCCATACAGACTCAGGTGAATGGTGTGGTTGCCACCCGCTATAAATATAGAGGCTCGGAAATTGATCTGGTGGTCTGTACCTTGGGCGGTCAGGCTAAAAGCTTTCAAGATATTTATAATATTGCGATTCAGAGTCCCAGAGGCACGAGTATTCCCTTATCAGAGCTCACGACGATTACGCTGGAAAAGACGCCCTCCAATATTATTAGAAACGATCAAAAAAGAACGGTTTCTATTACGGCCCGTACAAATGGAAAGGCCTTGAACAAGGTCACAGATAATATTGACAAAGCACTTTCAAACTATTCGTTTCCATCTGGCTATTCCTATACCTTCGGAGGTCAGCAAAAGGAGTTGTTTGATTCCTTTGATGACCTTATGGATGCTTTAGTCCTATCAGTTATTATTGTCTATATGCTACTGGCCTCCCAGTTTGAATCACTTCTGAACCCGATAACCATTTTGCTAACCGCACCTTTAGCTCTGACGGGGGCTTTGTTTTCGTTGCTCTTAACCGGCAATACCCTGAATATACCAGCCTTTATCGGAATTATTATTCTGGTGGGTATTGTGGTGGATAATGCCATTGTGCTCATAGACAGTGTTAATCGATTCAGGGAAGAGGGCTTAAGCTATGAGGATGCCATTATAAAGGCCGGTCCCTTAAGGTTACGGCCCATACTGATGACAACCCTGACGACTATTCTGGGTATGCTGCCCATGGCCATTACAAGAACGGAGGGGAGTGAAATACTTACGCCCCTGGCCGTGGTTGTGATAGGAGGTCTTACCATTTCAACCCTTGTGACGCTTATTGTTATTCCATCCTTTTACATTGAATTTGAAAAATTATTGGATAGGTTAAGGAGACGGAGACAAAAGCGAACAAACCCATGAGCTTATCCTACGATAAATTTACCATCGGGATAGATGGTGTTGTGAGGGGTCTTTTTAATAAGACTGAAAGCCAGTGCAAAGGATATAGGCCCAACACGCCCTATAAACATGCTGATAATAAGAAGTACCTTATTAAATGAATTTAATGAAGGTGTTATGCCCGTAGTCAAGCCAACGGTAGCGAAACCCGAGGATGCTTCAAAAAGAGCATTGATAAGACTGACATCGGGCTGTGTCAAATTAATCAGCATAGTCACGGTAAAGACAAGCACACTTGCCAGCACAGTGACAGCAAAGCCTTTTAGCACAATGTTAATCGGAATGCGTTTTTTCTGTAAAATCGTTTCATTGCTGGATTTAATAACACAGATTATCGTAATAATCATAATACCGAGGGTATTGACCTTTATACCGCCCGCGGTGGACCCCGAAGCACCACCGATGAACATAAGCATGGAGACAAAGGCCTTGGTGATGGAATGCATGGAATCCAAATTGAAGGAGACATAGCCTGCTGTTCTTGCATTAACAGATAGAAAGATGGAAGCATTAACCTTTTCATGATCCGGAAGATGACTTAATGCATTTGAATACTCTACAAAATAGATAAAGAAGCTGCCAAAAACCAATAGTATAGCTGAAATAATAAGGACCATCTTGGTATGTATCATCAGCTTACGGGTTTTCCGGTAATCCACCAAGTCTACCCAGACAATGAAACCTAGACCACCAATAATAATGAGAAGATCAATGGTATAGAGGATTAAAGGGTTACCATTATAGGGAGACATGCTTTTAAAGCCGCCCAATACGTCAAAGCCTGCATTACAAAATGCAGAAACGGCATGGAATATACCGTAGTAAATACCCTTTAGACCGAATTGCGGCACAAAGGCTATCGTGAGCAGAACAGCACCTGTAAGTTCGACAATAAAAACCATTCTAATAATTTTTCGAACCAAGGGAAGTGTCTCCTGCAGGCTGAAGCTGGATATAGATTCCTGAGCCAGCATCATGTTTTTTAATCCCGTTTTTCTGCTCATAAAGGACAAAAAGAAGGTGGCCAGAGTGATAAAGCCCAGCCCTCCAATTTGTATGAGGGAAATAATAACAAGCTCACCAAAAAGACTCCAGTGGTCACCAGTTTCCACTACAATAAGACCTGTTACACAAGTTGCCGAGGTAGAGGTAAAAAGACAATCTAAATAGGGGGTGGATTGTCGATCTTCACTGGCTATGGGTAAGCTTAAAAGAATAGAACCAACCAAGATGACCACAAGAAAGCTGAATACAATGATGACTGTCGGACTTAAGGACTTATTCATTCTTTTTTTAATTCTTTCAAACATAATGGCTAAAAGCCAAGCACCTTCCTTGTATTAAAAATATTTATTATTCAAAGAATAGTGGTACGTGCCTTTAGGTACGTACACAAGCCTCGACCCAGAATAGTGGTACGTGCCTTTAGATACGTACACAAGCCCCGACTGGGAGAACAGAAATCATTATAGCACTGTTAAGAATAAAGTGATATCCCGCCACTAATTATTTTTCAGTCCCGTAATCACTATCCTACGAACAACGAAAAATGAGGGATATTATATAAGCTAACCAATTTCATAAATTCCATCAAAGAAACATTTGTTAGCTTTGAACAGGACAATGCGCTAATGGTTTGGATAAGCCATTACAACATGAACAAGACAATTATTGACACATAGGATCAGAACAAGTAGAATAATGCAGGACATTTGTAGGAGTTTTGTAGGATGAACTTCCATCAAACTGATAATAGATATCCAAATTTAAACAGCAGGTGATTGAGTGGAAAGCATTAGAAACGAAATAAGAAACGTAGCCATTATCGCCCACGTTGACCATGGCAAGACTACAATAGTGGATGCCATGCTAAAACAAAGCGGTATATTTAGAACAAATGAAAAAGTCGTAGAACGCGTGATGGACTCTAACGATCTTGAGCGTGAAAAGGGCATCACCATTTTGTCTAAGAATACGGCAGTCCTCCACAATGGTGTTAAAATTAATATTGTCGATACCCCCGGTCATGCCGACTTTGGTGGCGAGGTGGAGCGCGTTCTCAAAATGGTGGATGGCGTACTCCTATTAGTGGACGCCTATGAAGGGGCCATGCCCCAGACGCGGTTTGTGCTGAGAAAAGCATTAGCCCTTCATTTAAAGCCCATTGTCGTCATTAACAAAATTGATCGTAAGGAAGCCCGTCCGGCTGAGGTCATTGATGAAATCCTTGATTTATTTATTGAATTGGGTGCTGATGAAGATTTACTGGATTTTCCGATTGTCTATGCCTCAGCCAGGGGTGGTTATGCCAAGCTGAACCTTTCTGATGAATCCGATAACCTTGAACCCCTCTTCAGTACGATTTTACAGCATGTTCCTGCACCTACGGGGAAAATTGAGGCACCTCTACAATTTTTAGTATCAAGCCTTGATTACGATGAATATATTGGGCGAATTGCCATTGGCCGTGTAGAACGGGGAACAATCCGTCGTGATCAGCAAGCCGTTATATGTAAAAGAGATGGCACAAATCAACTTGTCAAAATTTCCTCCCTTCAGAATTTTCAGGGACTGAAACGCTCTGATGTTGAAAGCGCCACTGTTGGTGAAATTATTGCGGTTTCGGGTATCTCGGATATCACTATAGGCGAAACCATTTGTGACAAGGATAATCCTGAGCCCATTCCATTTGTAGATATTGATGAGCCTACCATTTCCATGTACTTTATTGTCAACAACAGTCCCTTTGCGGGTAAAGAGGGGACCTATGTAACCTCTCGACATTTAAGGGACAGACTATTTAAAGAAGTTGAAACCAATGTGAGTATGCGAGTAGAAGAGACTGATTCTCCCGATAGCTTCAAAGTATCAGGTCGTGGTGAATTGCATCTTTCCATCCTCATTGAAACGATGAGAAGACAGGGCTATGAATTCCAGGTTTCCAAGCCCGAGGTTATTACCGTCATGCAAAATGGCGAAGTATATGAGCCTATGGAATACTTGGTCATCGATGTGCCTGAGGAAAATATGGGCAGTGTTATGGAGAAGCTGGGCATGCGCAAAGCTGAAATGGTTAACATGCACAGTCCTACCCAAGGCTATGTACGCCTTGATTTTAAGATTCCTGCAAGAAGTCTCATTGGTTATCGTTCTGAATTTTTGACGGATACACGTGGAAATGGTATAATGAATCATGTTTTTCACGGCTATGAGCCCTATAAGGGCGAAATCAAAGGACGTCTCCGTGGCGCTCTTGTAGCCTGGGAAGCAGGAGAATCAGTGACTTACGGTCTTTATAATGCACAGGAGCGTGGCAGTCTGTTTATCGGGCCCGGCGTACCCATTTATGAAGGCATGATAGTGGGTGAATGCTCCCGAAATGAAGATATTGTTATTAATGTGTGCAAAAAGAAGCATGTCACTAATATGCGTGCTTCCGGTTCGGATGAAGCCTTAAAACTGGTTCCCCATATTAATATGAGCTTGGAGCAAAACCTTGAGTTTATTGAGGACGATGAGTTGGTGGAAATTACGCCCACATCCATACGCCTCAGAAAGAAAATTCTGAATACAGAGCAGAGAGCTAAGGTGAAGAGTGGTGCAAAGAAGTAATCCGGTAAAAAAGCCCGTTGAACAGGACGGATTTAGCAAAATGGCTCCCAAAAAGAAGCCTAAGAAAAAAAAGAAGCGCTATATCTTTTTAAAAATCTTAATACTGATTTTTATCTGCATGATTGTGTTTATGACCTGTGCCCTTTATGGCTACCGCTATATTGTGGAGGGTACCAGCCAGGCTGATCGTAACCTGACTGAAGAAAACAGTATTGTTTTTAAAGTTCCGTCGGGGGCAAGGACGACGAATATTGCTGACCAACTTAAGTCCCAAGGCCTTATCGAAAACACACAGATTTATAGAATTTTGTCAAAGATTATGGGTTTTGACAATGCCTATAAGGCCGGTAGATTTCTCCTTACCGATGATATGAACTATTACGCTCTGATGGTCCGTCTAAGCGGGGATCCTTTGAAAAACCCAACTAAGGATATCATGATTCCGGAAGGAAAAACCGTCATTGAAACTGTAGAAACTTTAGCCAGCCAAGGTTATATCGATCAAGGAAAATTCCTTAAAATAGCTCAAATGAAATTGACTCAGTATAAGTTCCTTGAGAACTTGGAGGTTAGCGATTCTCGAAAATTCCCTCTAGAAGGCTATCTGTACCCGGATACCTACAAGATGGATGAAGGTTGGACCGAGGAGCAGCTCATTCTCAGAATGCTCGATGAGTTTGACAGAAACTTCCCTCAGTCCTATTATGATAGGGCCGAAGAGCTGGGCATGACGATTGACGAGGTCATCACCTTGGCTTCGCTCATTGAAATGGAAGCCCTGTATCCCACCGACCTAAAGAAAATTTCCAGTGTCTTCCACAATCGGTTGAAAAGCAAGGAATATCCCACGCTTCAATCGGATGCCACCGTTCAATATGCCAGAATTTATGAAGGCTTGGGAAGAACAAGCTCTGTACTCTATAAGGATTTAGAGATTGATAGTCCCTATAACACTTATAAGATTAATGGTCTGCCGCCCGGGCCCATATGCTCGCCGAGAAAGGATGCCATTGAGGCGGCCCTTTATCCAGAAAAGACCGACTACTATTTCTTCTTCGCCACACCCGATGGTACGAATATCTATAATAAGACCTATGAGGGTCATCAAAAAGACCAGCAGAAATACGGTGTCAGCGGGCAATAATATTTTTTTGAACTATGAGGCGGCCAATAGGCCGCCTTTTGCTTCAACAGGGGGAGCTTGGATGAAAAAGGTGCCTCTGCAATTTGAGTTGATTTTCAATTTTCCTATTAAAATGAAGGTGAGTACATGGAAGATAAGATACGTTATCCGGAAGTCGATACCTTCCTCCGTTCCGTTATTAAGCGGGAGACCGGTCTTTTAAAAGAGCTTGAGGACTATGCACAAAACCATCACGTTCCCATTGTTTCACCGGAGTCTGCTGCCTTTCTAAAAGTTTTAATCAAGCTTCATAAGCCCAAAAGGATTCTTGAGGCCGGTACTGCCATTGGCTATTCGGCGATCGTTATGGCACAGGCTATGGACGATGGTGGCATCATTGACAGTATTGAAATAGACGATGATATGGCTGAAGCTGCAAGGCGCAATATTACGGCCTTTGCTTTAGATAAACGTATCCGGGTTCTTTCAGGTGATGCCCTTGAAGTCATGCAATGCTTAACCACGCCCTATGATATGATCTTTTTGGATGCTGCCAAGGGCCAATATGGCGAATATCTTGCTGAGGTTTTCAGACTTTTAAATAGGGATGGGCTTTTAGTGTCTGATAATGTTCTTTACAAGGGACTGGTTACACAGGTTGAATCATTACCTCACAAGCATCGAACTATTGCAGTTAAATTAAGGGAATACCTTTATAAAATTTGCCATGATGACAGGCTGGAAACCGCCATTATACCAATTGGTGACGGCATGGCCGTAAGTGTTAGAAAAGGGGATTAAGCATGAATAAAGTTGAACTTCTGGCTCCGGCTGGGAACCTTGAAAAATTAAAAATGGCTATTCTTTACGGAGCTGATGCCGTATATTTAGCCGGAGAAGAATTTGGGCTTAGAACAGCCTCGGACAATTTTACTTTTGAAGATATGAAAGAGGGCGCAGATTTTGCCCATGAAAGAGGCAAGAAAGCCTATCTTACTATGAACATCATTCCTCATAATGATGACATAAAAAAAGCTGCTGCTTTCATAGAAAAAGCCGCTGCCACCGGTATTGATGCGGCAATTGTGTCTGATCCAGGGATGTTTGCCCTCATCAAGAAAACACAGCCTCAATTGGCCCTTCATATCAGCACTCAGGCCAATACTACCAATACACAAAGCGTAGAATTCTGGCAGGCTATGGGAGCTTCCCGTGTTGTTCTTGCACGGGAGCTTTCTTTCAAAGAAATAGAAGAAATCCGGCAAGGCATTTCGGGTACAATGGAGCTGGAGGCTTTTGTCCATGGCGCCATGTGCATGTCC
>JAEYPI010000068.1 GCA_023410885.1 Bacillota bacterium | reverse complement strand
TGGAGACCTCTTGCATATTCAACTGCATGAGATCAGCGGTTCTAAGGGCTTTCATATCGGTGGGAACAGCTAATAGCATAAGCCTGAGATAGTCCCCATAATCCATCATCATAAGTTTTCCGGTAATATTATTGCTACGGCTCTTCCCCACCGTGCCAATGGCCTTGTCTATTTGACCTTCAACCGCAGTCATGCCCTTATTAAGCAAATCATTACCTACTGCCTTAATCCTGTTTTTCATGTCTATGTAGAGGTTCGATTCAAAAATAAACGCTCTTATTTTTTCTTTGCAGGCATTTTTAAACTGGCAGAGCTCCTGCTCACCCAGTGCCTTAAGTCTGTCGGAAAGCTCTGTGATATAGCCATTCAATGTATTTTCAAGGCTCTCCGCCAAGCTGTCCAAATTGTCAAATTTTATTGAATCTCGAAGACTGCTGTCAAATATAGCAGCTACCTCATTCTGAAAGGCTGGAGAAGCCGTATCGACCACTTCCTCCAAACCTTTCTCAAAAGGAGCAAAAGCCGCATCTATTTTATTGTTAATAAGATCAGTAACTGTCTCTTCAATAGCTTCAGAAGCGTAATCCACTCCATCTTCAATCTGCTTCTGAGCAAACGCCTTAATGTCCTTTAGCAAGACATTCTTAAGATTCTCTATCCCCAGATACCAGGAAGAGGAGGTTTTGATAAGGGGTACCCTCCCACCTTCCAGCAAAATTTCTGAATCGACATAGGATTCAAGCCCCGCCCAAGCGACAAGTAGGAAATTCTGCACCACAGGTATACCAAAGATGGTCCAGCCTGCTATGGACGTTGCCATGGATAAAGCAGCCGCTATCTTGTCCGGATCAGTATAAACATGCAGGAGATTAAACACTAAGCGGATAGCAAAGAGACTTCTTTGAGAAGACCCGATGTTGCTTGACTCCCGGGCGTTCCCGAATATAATATACTCTACCTCGCCCTTTTCATAATAGGTGGCATCAAGTGGTCTTCCCCAGCCAATATCATATTCAAGGGCATCACCTGTAGCAGCACATTTAAAGGCTGAGACGATATATTCATTCATATAAAGGCTTTCTGTGATGCCTTCAATTCCGTTGGCTACAGCATCCTTGATAATACTGATGAGCTCGGCCACCCGAGCCATTTCATAATCAAAAAAGTTTTTATCGGTTTCATTAACGGAATCTAGGCCTTCAATAGGTTTTTCAAAAGGATTTTCCTTAATCGATTGATTTTCGTCCGATTCTTCTATCGCTTCACCAATTTGCTTTAATACCTCAGCTGAGCTTATTGCCCCCATATGGGACGGGAGACTTGATATCCTTTTTATTTTATCCAATAAACCAAGATCATCGTCTCCACCATTGTTTGAAACCTGCCCACCTGATTCGCTTGCTTCGCCGGAATTATCACTTCCATCGGCTTCTGATAATGAGTCGCCCCCTTTTTGTCCCATTTCCCGGGCAAAGCCTCCTATGCCCTCACGGATCTTCTCAAGCTCTGTATCATCCGCTTCAGGCTGCGCTGCCTCTGAATCCAGATCATCATACTTTTTGTGAAACCATTTTAAAAAGGCATCATATTCCCCTTGATTGGGCGTTGGCTCAAGTTCATAGCCGGGTACGGCGTAGGCCCCTTGCATTTGTCCTAAAGCTTTTAAATCCGAAAGAGTTGAATTTAAGTTTGTTAAGCCAGTTCCAGCCTTTTCGTAGCCACCATAGCCAAGATACCGTTTCTGTCCATTTTGAGGCTCACCTTTTACGGCCTCCGCTGCCTTTAACACATCACTCAATTCGGAGGTAGCCTGATTGAATAACGCAAGACCGTCCGTTATAGCCTGCTGCCATTTTTCCAGATTCTTTAAATTCGAGGTCAGTTGGGCTCGAATCTCGGTGAAGGTTTCCTTTTTAATGCATTGGAGCTGCTTTTCAAGATCGCCCTGTATTCTGTCAGAAACTGAGCTGTCATCAGTCTGGATATTGCTCTGAAGCGCGCGGCTCTGTTCGTCCAGTTCATTAAGCTGAGGTTCTATTTCGTCAATAAGCTCAATGAGGTCCATATGATATTGTGTATGCTTTACAAGGTGCATTTTAAGGGTATTTAGTGCATTGGTGATATCATGATTGTGTTTTTTCGCAAGGCCAAGGCTTTGGATGACCTTTGGCAGTCTGGCCTCTAATTCGTTTCGGTGTGGGGATATGGCATTATCCAGCTCTATAAATTCATTGTAGGCCAAAGAACAAGAATTCTCAGCACTTGCGTGTTGCTCCTGAATATCGGCTACATCGCCTTCCAGCTCAATGATTTTCTCATTTAAACCTTGAACTGCACTTCCTGTAGTATTGGCAAGCTGCGCCTTTGCACTTGAAAGCGCTGCTTCTTTACTGCTTAAATGTGATCCGATAGTAGAAAGCGTATTGGCTGCAGCATCGTAGTTTTCTTTTGCAGTGCGATAGTCATCGTAAAGTGCAATATAGCCATCTTGTGCTTCATTGATGGGAGTTACTTCATTATTTGCATTCGCTATCTCTTTTGCGGCGTTCTGGCAGGAACCATTGGTCATTTCAAGGGTAC
>JAEYPI010000037.1 GCA_023410885.1 Bacillota bacterium | reverse complement strand
GATCTCCACCGACTCATCGGGGACAACAAGCTTAATGATATCTTCAGGTGTTTTTCCCTCATGAATGAGGGTTGTGATGGGTCTGAGATTTGAAATGCCCTGCTCCACCATCTCAATAACCGCTTCTTCGGCATCAGGCAAAAGCTGTATGAATAAGCCTCCAGCGGCCTCTACTTTACCTTCCCCTATGAGCACACCTAAATTCATAACGGTTGGCGTTTGCTCTGAATAGGCATAGTAATAGGTCAAATCCTCGGCAATTTCTCCAGAAACCAGGTCCACATAACCAATATAGGGCTCCTTTAGCCCAATATCCTTTATAACATTCAGATAGCCTGAACCCACTGCACCCTTAATATCAAATTTGCCTATTGGGTTGAGGGGCAAATCGAAAAAAGGGTTATAGGCATATCCTCGGACTCCGGCTTTGGCGTCGGTGACGGCCACAACTCCGCCGATGGGCCCATCACCCTTAATCTGAATAGTGATGGTATGATCGTCTCCCTTTAAGGTCTGGCTCATAAGGGCCGCCCCTGTAAGAACCCTTCCCAGGGCAACCGAGGGTGTAGGATTCATAGAATGAATGACACGCGCTTTTTCAACGGTCGCTGTAGTAACTGCGGCAAAAATACGTATTTGCCCGGAATGGGCCATGGCCTTGGCTATATAATCCTGCATAGGTTAATCACTCCTTTTCATAAGTACAGGCAATGCCTGTAATATAGCTTAGGTCGGGAAAAAGGTCATCGATGCTCTCGTTTCTAAAAATTCTTGAAAACAGCGTATTGATATGGATGGCTGCCGTATCTGCCGCATCTTCAAGAAGCTCATCAATGGACGTCACACGGGCTTCCCCCTGTGCAAAAGGATCAACCCAGGTTCTCTTTTTTCTATTGGCCCAATCAATGGTAGCATCACAAATAACGGGATAAGGCGTTTTTGGCGGCTTTATGCCGCCACCTGTAAAGCTGTCGAGCCAATTGATCAAAGCCCTTTTCCAGCCTTTTGGGTCATAAAGCAGATCGTGGCCGCGATAAAAATCAGACAGTATTTTATTAAGCTCTTTTTGTTCGGGTTCTATACCATAGAACGCTTTAAAGGCTTCTGTCAGAAAGATGGCTACACCCTGAGGCCAGTGAGGGCCAATGTCAACCAGTTTCCTTGTCCTGACCTTGGAAGCCTGTGTTCCCCTCATCTCTTTCCAGTAGATAACATCTAGGGCTATCTCCACCTGCTGATGGGTCACTTTACGAGGTGTTCCATCAACACCCCAAATCCAGTGGTCCGTGGCCCAATAGACATAGGGATGAAGCATCCGATCTAATGTGAAGTGGCAGATAAAACCACACAGATAGATGGCAAGATCCATCCAATTCTTGTCGTATGACACATTTTGAAGAAGTCCAAAGCCGTACTGCAAAAAGGCCCCGGTCTTTTGGCGATGCAATACCCCGCCCAAATCTTTAAGAGGTCCTTTCCCTGAACTGGGGAAGCAATTATAAAAAAAGAGCGGGTCGGGGCCCTGAGCCCCCAGATGATAAAGAGAACGATTTTTCGTAACGCCCTCAAGTACTCTCCTGCTTTCAAGCCGCTCCAGTACTGCATCGGCTAAAAGAATATGAGTTAAAAAATCGGCCATTGGTGTTCCCCCGTGCGCTTCAATCCCTCAACAAATCCTGAGGTCTTGTATCTGTAAGACCAAAATGATAAAGAAGCGCTTGAACAATGCGTTGGGAGGCTTTCCCATCCCCATAGGGGTTCACCGCTTTTGCCATCTTCTCATAGGCCGCCCCATTGTCCAAAAGAAGCCTTGCCTCATTATAAATAGTGTTACTGTCAGTACCGACAAGCTTGACGGTACCGGCCTTAATGGCCTCCGGTCTTTCGGTTTCCTTTCTTAATACCAAAACAGGTTTTCCCAGAGCGGGTGCCTCTTCTTGAAGGCCGCCTGAATCGGTCATGATCAGGGTGGATCGCGCCATGAGATTATGCATATCCTGAACGTCCAAAGGCTCAATGAGATGGATACGTTTATGATTTCCTAAAATTCTTGTGGCCGCTTCTCGTACCACAGGATTTAAATGCATGGGGTAGATAAGCGCTAAATCAGAAAAATCGTCTACAAGCCTGCGGAGGGCTGTAAAAATATTTTCAAAGGGTTCACCCAGATTTTCGCGCCTATGGGCGGTTACTGCGATAACCCGCTTATTCTCAAATTGATAGTTCTTAAGAAAAACATCTTTAAAAGAATAGTTTGGTACAACGGTAGAGGAAAGTGCGTCAATAACGGTATTTCCCGTAATGTAAATGGTATCCTCCTGAACGTTCTCCTTTATAAGGTTCTCACGATTAGCAACAGTGGGGGCAAAGTGCAAGTCGGCTATAACGCCCGTAAGCCTACGATTCATCTCCTCTGGATAAGGAGAGTACTTGTCGTAGGTTCTTAAGCCTGCCTCCACATGTCCTACCTTGATCTTGGCATAAAATGCGGCAAGAGATGCTGCGAAGGTGGTGGTGGTATCACCATGAACCAACACAATATCAGGCTTTTCCTCCAAAAAGACAGTATAGAGCCCTTCTACCGCACGGGACGTGATATCAATCAGAGTCTGCCTGTCCTGCATGATATTGAGATCATGATCCGGTCGAATCTCAAATATCTCCAGAACTTGGTCCAGCATCTGTCGGTGTTGGGCTGTAACACAAACTTTAGACTCAATGCTTTCACAATTTTCAAGGGCCTTAACCAAGGGTGCCATTTTTACGGCCTCAGGCCGGGTCCCGAAAACAGTCATCACTTTTATCCGATTCATGTATAATCTCCTAGATTATTTCTTAGATCTTGTTAGCCGATGTATCTTCCTCAGCCTCATCCGGGCTATCTCCTTTTTTATCCCCTGAAGCGGCCTCCAGTTGAGCATCCTCAATGTCCGAGGTTTCTATGGCATCCCTATGCCTGATCCGCTTTTCCTCGTCGGGCAGTTCGCTTATATCCCGAAGATTGCGCGCACCGCCTATGCCAAACATCACCAGAATGATAAGGAGAATCAACGACGGCAGCAGGCCTTTATCAACCAAAGCAATGGACAGAAGTCCCAATCCGGCACTTACAATATAGAGTATAACCACCGACATACGGTGGCTGATTCCCATATCCAGAAGACGATGGTGAAGGTGGCCCCGATCAGCTTCTCCAATAGGTCTGCCGTTTAAGACCCGCCTTAAAATGGCAAAGACTGTATCGAAGATGGGTAGCCCCAGCACCAAAATGGGTATGGCAAGGGCAAGGGCTGTTACCGATTTCATCGTCCCTTCAATTGAGAGTAGGGCTAAAACAAAGCCTAGAAAAGTGGAACCGGTGTCCCCCATAAAAATCTTGGCGGGATTAAAATTATAGGGAAGAAAACCAAAAACAGCGCCCACTAAAGAAACTGCAATAATGGCAATATCATCCTGGCCTCGTATAACCGCTACAATATACAGGGAAAGCGCAGCAATTCCTGAAACCCCTGCGGCCAATCCGTCCAATCCGTCAATGAGGTTAATAGCATTTGTCATTCCCACTATCCAAATGACGGAGATAACAAAGGCCAAGATATCTTCCAGTACATACATCATATTGGAATTTATTGCAACTGATGCCTGAAAGGGCTTTGAAATAGCTGTAATACGAGTTCCGGTAGCCACCACACTAATAGCGGCCACCAGTTGAATTGGAAACTTGATTCTGGCTTTTAAAGGATGGATGTCATCGATAATGCCGAGCGCAATAATAATGAAAACGCCAATGAGCAGGCCTATGGTTTTTGGCTTAACCACAAAAGACATAAAAACATAAAGGTCCTTCGTGGCAAAGCTATAAAACACTGCAAGTGAAAAGCCTACGATGATAGCAAGTCCGCCCATTAAGGCCATAGGTTTTTTGTGGACGCGCCGACTATCTCGGGGCACATTAATGGCACCGGATTGAAAGGCAAGCCTTCTAGCTATAGGGGTGGCGAAGAAAGCCACAATTAAAGCCATAGCAAAGGCTACCAAGTGATGAAACTCAATGACGATCATATCTACACCTCTGATCTATATTCATAGAACACCGCTCTTGGTTTGAAAAGCGATGTTCAGTCTATAGAAATAGCAAAATTACCCTGCTGGCGTGGTAACTTCTATATTCGCTGGCCCCTATGAATAAAGAGCTTCAAGGGAAATGGGGGCCTTCATATTTCATTACACGAACCCCCGCTTCCTGTAAAAGCTCCAGGGCAAGCTCATCCGGGTAATCCCCTTTGAACACAATTTTGGTGATTCCTGCATTAATAGCCAGCTTTGCACAAAGCACGCAGGGTTGAGTGGTCACGTAAAGGACACTGTCTTTAACACTTGTACCCGAGTAGGCCGCCTGAGCAATAGCGTTTTGTTCAGCATGTGTGGCTCTGCAAATTTCATGGCGCTGACCTGAAGGAACGTTCAGCTTTTCACGAATACAGCCTACATCCAAACAATGCTTGCAGCCAACCGGTGCGCCATTATAACCTGAGGCTAGAATGCGCTTATCTTTTACAATCAAGGCCCCAACCTGTCTTCTCAGACAAGTGGAACGTGTTTTAACCAGTTCCACAATACTCATGAAATATTCATCCCATGAAGGACGCATGATATTGACCCCCCTGAAATTTTTTTCAATGACGGACTACTTTGTTCCAAATAATCTGTCTCCGGCATCACCAAGACCCGGTACAATATAACCAATGTCGTTTAAGCACTCGTCAACGGCTGCACAGTAGATACCGACATCAGGATGTTCACGATTGAGTCGCTCCACACCTTGTTTTGAAGCTATCAGGCAGACAAACTTAATGCTCTTTGCACCATAATTTTTCATAAATTTCACTGCATCGCAGGCAGAACCGCCGGTAGCCAGCATGGGATCAAGTACCACTACATCGCGCTCAGAAATATCTTCCGGTAGCTTACAATAATACTCAACAGGCTCCAGGGTATCATGATCGCGATAAAGGCCAATATGCCCAACTCTGGCCATGGGAACCAGGGTTAAAAGTCCGTCCACCATACCGAGTCCCGCTCTCAAAATGGGTACAAAAGCCAGCTTTTTCCCTGAAATGATCTTGGTTTTTGCAAGACCAACAGGGGTCTCAATCTCGACTTCTTTCAGTGGAATATCCCTTGTAACCTCGTAGCCCATCAACATGGAAATCTCGGAAACAAGTTCACGAAACTCCTTACTGGTCGTGTTCTTATCCCGAAGGAGCGAAACCTTGTGTTGGATAAGTGGATGATCAAAAACAAAAACGCCGCTCATTTAAAGCCCTCCCAATCTTTTGTTTATTTTAAATATTGATTTTCTATCTCAGTAATACCATCGATACGCCTTTGGTGCCTTTGCTCGTTAGAAAATGGTGTACCAAGCCATGTATCAACGATGGCAAGGGCCAGCTTTTCTCCCGTTACAAAACTGCCTAAGGCCAGTACATTGGTATCATTGTGTTCACGGGTCAATTTTGCGGATAACAAATCTCCGCACAGAGCCGCTCTTATGCCATGGACCTTATTAGCAGCAATAGATATACCGATACCTGTTGAACACACCAGAATACCTCTGTCGCATTCACCTTTGCTCACTGCAAGCGCTGCTCGCATAGCAAATGTGGGGTAGTCTACTGAATCTTCATTATAAGTCCCAAAATCCTTGATCTCAAAACCTTGTTCTGTCAAATAAGCCTTGATGCTCTCTTTGAGCTTAAAACCACCGTGGTCACTTCCTAAAGCAATTATCAACGTGGTTTCCCCCTCTCTTTTTCTAAATTGATTTTATAGTAATCAACCCATATTGTCAAAAAAGAATTGACTACCAATCCGCTTTATCCATCATATCCAAAAGAAGAGATTCTATTTCAAAGGCACAATTTTTATAGGTATCAAAATCCTGACCAAAGGGATCACACACGTCAGCGTCTTTTCCGTCCTCCTGTGCAAAAGCCTTTAACGTATACACTTTATCTGCAGCCTCAGGGTAAAGATCAAGAATCATTTCCTTATGATGAAGGGTCATGGTAAGAATCAGATAGGCTTCTCGGATGTCTTTATCATCAAGTACCTTTGCTCTGTGAGGCTTCAGATTGATGTTAAATTCTTCCTTCATGACTTCAATAGCCTCTGCACTGGCTGGATCCCCCTCAAACGCATAGATCCCCGCCGATGACACCAAGAATTCATCCCTCAAGTCCTCTCTTTCGTCAATGAGGCTTCTAAAAAGCACTTCGGCCATAGGACTTCTACAGGTGTTCCCAGTACAAACGAAAATAATCTTTTTCTGCATGTTAAAATCCTTTCATACCTCTATTATTTTCCCTGAGGCTGCTTTCTTCAAGCGGTTCATCACAGCCTGCCCTATTCCTTGCTCACAAAAGGTTTCTGAGTAAATTATACCCACCTTCGTTTCATCAAATTTCCTGAGTGTGTCATATAGTCCTGCCGCAACCTCCTCCGGGTGTTCCACGGAACCGGCCGGTACAATAATATCTGCTTTATACCTGGATGCATTCTCCTGACAAGTCAGAACACCCACGCAAATACCTTCCTTTTGGTGCTCTGTTGTCAACGCATTAATCCTATCTATTACCTTTTCGGTGTCACCTTTAATCAAAATCATTTCCGCCTTGGGAGAATAGTGACGATATTTCATACCCGGTGAGCGTGGCTTAACATCCCCCTTGACCTCGAGAACGGAATCTGACTCCACCTTCCCCACTACCTTTTCCAGCATCTCCCTAGTAATGCCACCCGGTCTTAAGATAACAGGGATTTCAGAAGTTATATCCAGCACTGTGGACTCAACACCTACCGCACAGGAACCACCATCAATGATATAAGCCACACGACCCATGAGATCTTCAGCCACATGCCGTGCCCGGGTTGGGCTGGGCCGCCCCGAAAGATTGGCGCTGGGAGCTGCAACAGGCACTCCTGATCGTTCAATCAGGTCCAAGGCTATGGGATTTCGTGGCATCCGTACAGCCACCGTATCTAGGCCGCCCGTAATGCCATGGGGTACTCTATGGGATTTTTTAAAAACAAGGGTCAACGGTCCGGGCCAGAAAGCATCCATCAAGGGTTTAGCAGAGGATGGTATTTCCCGGACCAGATCATAAAGCTGAGAAGCCTTTGCGATGTGTACAATTAACGGATTATCGGAAGGCCGGCCTTTCGCTTCATATATCTTTTTTACGGCGTCAGCATTCAAGGCATCAGCTCCCAGACCATACACAGTCTCGGTCGGGAAGGCTACCAACTGGCCTTGGTTTAGTGCCAGAGCAGCATCTTTAAGCCCCTTATCATCCTCGGCAGTAATAATCAATGTCTTCATGCCATGTCCACCTTTGTCAGTTTATCTATAGCTCATCAGTTAAATATTATAACATGAAATGTTTCAATGCTCTCGTGGTGAGGTTATGTTATCAGAAAAAAATCAAAAAATAAGGAGTAGCTTTTAGCTTACCCCTTTTTATCATGTTTTTCACTATATCGAATTCCCTTGCCCTGAGAAGACTTTTGTAGGTCACTCTGGTTATGAAAAGAACTTTTCAGTCCAATACCCGCTTCATTGCGCCTCATGGCCAGACCCTCCTTAAAGCAGGACTCACAAAACCGGCCACTATTAAGAGCCTTCCCACATAGCTCGCAACGTATAAACCCTTTATTATCACCTAAAATTTCCAAACGATCTTCTTTTAAATATCGCCTGATAGACTTTAGGGAAACATTTAGTTCATTCATAATCACGCTGGAGTTTGCACCAGGATGAAGGGTTAGGTATTCCTTTATTTTTGCGAACTCATTTTCTTCCACTGGGAAGCAGATGGGACAAACTTCCTCAAACGCAACCTTTTCAAAAAACCGACGACATCTGACACATTCGCAATTAGCCATTATTCCTCCATCGTGCTGCCGTTTTTAATCGTTAATCCTTTATCGCTTACTTCTTCTTGTCAAAATAGTAGGACGGAATCTCGTTCTGTGTCGGATAATAGGCCCCCGTCACCCGCTTGAAAGCGTTGGTATGATCAATTTTTTCCTTGGTATCCTTTAACTCGGCCTGCACGAGGGTTGTATTTTCTTCATCGAGGGCTTTTATCTCCAAGAGGGTCTGATGAATCTTTACCACTAGTTGCTTAAGCTCTAATGTACCTGTTAGCTTGTACTGATCAAGATTCTCAAACGATGTCAGAGAAAGAAGGCCCTTAAGTCTTTTGGCATAGACCAAGAACTGCCCGTCCAGCTTATCTACGGCATCCATCCTACGTTGTTTTTCTGCGATGAGAGCATCCATCTCCTCAAATTGACCCGCCTGGATAC
>JAEYPI010000024.1 GCA_023410885.1 Bacillota bacterium | reverse complement strand
AATATGGTACTAAGGAAGACATTTTCCTTCGCCCCACCCATCCTTATACAAAAGCACTGCTTAAATCGGTACCCGTGTTGGGTAATGGCGGAAATGATCGTCTTGAACCAATTAGGGGCAATACGCCTGATCCTTCCGAGATGCCCGAGGGATGTGCCTTCGCACCCCGGTGTGATTGTGCGGGTAGCAACTGCAGTGTGGAAGCACCCGAATATATCGACGTAGGAGACGGCCATATGGTAAGATGCGGGCATTGCAAAGGAGGGGTGCAATTATGAGTAACCAGACCTCAACAAACGAAATCATCCTTGATCTTAAAAATATTAAAAAGTATTATCCCATTCAAGCCGGCCTCTTCCACAAAACAGTCGGACATGTGAAGGCCGTCGACGATGTCAGCCTCTATGTAAAAAAAGGTGAAACACTGGGTCTTGTGGGTGAGAGCGGATGCGGTAAAACCACGCTGGGCAAGTGCATGGTACGGTTGCACCGCCCCACCGGCGGTGAGCTTCGCTACCGTTTTGATGATAAATACAGCGACTTGTTGTCATTGGATAAAAAAGAAAGCTTCAATGCGAGAAAGAAAATCCAAATGGTGTTTCAGGATCCCTACTCCTCGCTGAACCCTGTTAAAACTATCTTTAGCTCCTTTGACGAGCCCATGCGTGTCCATGGCTGGACCAATGCCAATGAACGCAAGGAACGTATTGCCCATTTACTTGAAAGCGTTAATCTGCGTCCGGATTACATGTACCGTTACCCCAATGAGTTTTCAGGCGGTCAACGGCAGCGTATCTGTATCGCACGCGCCCTTTGTGTGAATCCTGAATTGGTTGTGTGTGACGAGCCTGTTTCAGCGCTCGACGTATCCATTCAGGCGCAGGTACTCAACCTCATGAAGGATCTGCAGGCGGAGTTGGGACTCACCTATGTATTCATCGCCCACGACCTGTCGGTGGTTGAGTATATGAGTGACCGAATTGCAGTCATGTATCTTGGTAAGGTTGTAGAACTGGCCTCCTCCAAGGAAATATACTACAACTTCCAGCATCCCTATACTGAAGCACTACTTTCAGCCGTACCCATACCCGAAATTGGCCGCAAGCGGGAACGCATCGTACTAGAGGGCGATGTACCTTCCCCTGCTAACCCGCCTGCCGGATGCCGTTTCCATACACGCTGCAAAAAGTGCATAGATATCTGTAAAACACAAATGCCTGAGCTTCGGCCTATGAAGAACAACGCCGAGCATTTTGTTGCCTGTCATCTGGCAGACACTGTTGAAACGAAAAATTAATTGACTGCGAAAAGGGGCGGGCGTAAGCTCGCTCCTTTTCATATAGAGAAGGGGGAAACTTATATGCATAAGGAAAAACTAAGAGGCGTAATTTCTGCCTCCGTCACCGCTTTTACACCGGACAGGAAGATTGATAGCGAGGCCATGGGTATGCTAACAAAATTCTACCTGGATAGCGGCCTTTCAGGGGCTTTAATCAACTCCTCCACCGGTGAATATTTTTCCATGACATCCTCACAGAGAGAAGAAAGCGTAAAGGCGGCGGTAAAAGCTTCCAATGGCCGACTTCTGATTCTGGCGGGTATCAGTGAAGACCATATTACAGGAACCATTGAGATGGGAAAGCGCATGGCCGACTGCGGAGCGGATATAGCTGCAGCTATGCCGCCCCGTTTTTTTACATACGGGGATGATGAGCTCTACACCTTCTTTACAACCATAGCCGATGCGCTGCCAATACCACTTCTGGTTTATAACCATATGACAAGGCTAAATAACAAGCTGAGCGTTGATTTGGTGTGTCGTTTAAGCCAGCATCCTAATATTTGCGGCGTCAAGGACACCCATAATGATGCATCCCGTCTTATGACACTACTGGAGCGTGTCAAGGATAGGGACGATTTTGTTGTTTACGCAGGCGGCGATGCCATGGCTGGTTTCAGCACCTTAATGGGGGGATATATGCTAAACGCATTATGCTCTGTTGCACCCAAGCTCTTTATCCAATTGCAGAAAGCGGGAGAAGCCGGTGATATAGCCAGTGTGATGACGCTGCAGCAGAAGGTTAATAAGCTGATGGGACTCTTCAATCTCATTACAAGACCCGGCGGCAGCAGCATGTCCCTGTTTTATCAGGCCATCAAGGCCGCGCTTAAAACCAAGGGCCTTTGCGGGACTGATACAGCACAAATGGGCTTTGACATTTCTGATGAAGAAGTCAATAAAATAAAAGCCTTCCTTTCAGAGTTTGAGTAATTTGGCGACTGGGCAAGTTGGGGGCAAGTTGGGGACGGTTCTCGACTTGCTCTTTTTGCTGAGAGCAAGTCAAGAACCGTCCCCATTGCAAAAACCCCTGCAAGCAGTGCTTACAGGGGTTTTTATCAGGGGTTTTCTTATGTAACAGGGAGATCATTATTTCTCGGCGTTAATTGTCCATTTTTGAATATAACGCTCGTAGTTTGACCACTCGTTGGAAAGCTTGAGTTCGGAAGGAAGATTAACTCTTGCAGTGTTGAATACCTGGATGTTCTTGAGAGCGAACATCGGGATGTTCCAGAGCATTTCCTCAGTTTCAACCTTCTGGATCTGCTTGAGAACCTCAACGCGCTTGGCGGGATCAACTGTTACCCAGAGTTCTTCAAGCAGACTGTCCAAGCCTTTGTAGTCAGTGGGATAAACTTTTCCATACATAGAAGTCTGGATTGTAGGATTATACCAAATATTGTAGGCTTCTTCGGGTGCCATAGCAGAAAGGCCTGCATAAATGAAGTTGTAGTCTCTTACATCCCAAATCTGTGAGGTGATATCGCCGGTAAGCAGGGTCCACTCGGCTTTAACACCAATATCAGCAAGGTAGGCAACAATGGCATCCATAAGATCGGCAGTACCTTGGTCAGCATAGTAGGCTGCAAATTTAACGGTTGTATTATAGTCGAAACCTACCTCGTCAAGAAGCTTCTTAGCTAATGCAGGATCATACTTAAGATCGTAAACATCCTTGTTTGCATAAGGTAAGGAGGCAGGAACTTTGCTGTTTGTCAGGCTGGCCTGGTTAGGCATCAGGTTGTCGATAAGGGCCTGTCTGTCAATTGCATGGCCGATAGCACGTCTTGCACGAATATCTTTGAATGGGTCTTTGCCATCGCCTTTAGGACCCTTACTGTTCCACTGCAGATATCTGACAAAGTAAATATCGGTATAGAATGCTTCATAGTTAGGATTCTTAAGGGCGGCCTGAGCGGTTGCAAGGTCGTTGGTGGCAAAGTAGTCAATTTCATTAGCCAGTGCACGTGTTGCATAGTCAGCCTGAGTCATTTGAGTCAGCTTAACTTGCTTAATTTGGGGTTTTTCACCGAAGTAATCTTCGTTGACTTCAAGTAAAGCATAGTCATTGGGAACAAATTCCTTGATCTTGTAAGGACCTGTTCCAATAGGCCAATCATAGAAAGCAGAGGTATTCATGGTTAATGGATCAAGCCCTTCAATCTTATGGCGGGGGAAGATGTTGAACTGGGCCATTGCCAGCAGGAAGGTACCGGTAGGCTGGGCCATATCGATAGTCAAAACATTTTTGTCGATCTTGATACCTTCAATATCAGCAGCAGGAGTCTTTGACTTATCGTCCATGTACTCTTTAGCACCCTTAATGTTGGCAAGTGCACTCTTAATAACACCATTGACCTGGGATGCTTTTAAAGCCTGCTTTATGGAGAAGGCAACGTCATCAGCGGAGAAATCTTTACCGTCATGCCATTTTACACCCTCTTTGAGCGTAAAGACATACTGTAATCCATCATTGTTAACTTCCCATTTCTCTGCCAGATCGCCGTAAACAGGGTTCAGATCAGAATCAAGCCTGAGCAGACGGGAGAAAATCATCATTCTACCTAAGAGACCGTAATTATCCCAAGAACCAGGCCACTTGTCACCCATATTTTCCATTGTGGGCAGGAGTAGCATGTCTGGGCCTAAGCCCTTTTTCTCTTCTGCAGGTTGGTTAGAAGCAGAAGCGACAGGAGTTTGACTTTGACTGGCAGGAGTTGTTGTTGGTTTTCCTGCTTCTTGACCACATCCGGCCAGTACACCAAGCAACATTGTGGCAGCTAGAAACAGCGAAATAATACGTTTCTTCATGGGGGTTCCTCCTTTAATTATATTGTTTTTATATCTCATTGCTATTTGTATAGCAATAAATATACATTCTATATCCTTGCCTTGATATTTAACTCTCAATTAATGAGTGCCATAAGTTGTCGATTTTATAATGTATGTTAAGATTTTTGAATGACCGAAGAATTCAAGACGTGCATCCATTGACATAAGGCCATTAAGGCTTTGAACTAGAGTGTGATGAATCTTACGACATAAAACATGATGCATTCTATTAATTCTGGTCACTCTGAATTTAGGAGAGTATGGTTTAAAGGAAAAAAATAATCTATTGGGAGAGCCAATGACTTATGTTTTGTTAATCCCGCACAAATTCCTTTCCTCCTAGATGGGAATCTTTGTCGTTTATTTAATAATATTTTATTTACTCTAAAATGTCAATATGCATAGTATGTTTTTGCATTAGTTTTTTATTAATCTTTGAAATTGAAAGTATTGTGTTTTGTTTTTGTAAGTAGCTCTATTTTTTCTCCCTAATTTATGCTATTTTGTTGAATTATAGTAAATCTTTTCTTTTCCTGAATTGTGACAATTATTGCTTGATCGAAAGATAAAAGAAGACTATACGAAAATAAACACCTGTAAATCGTAAAGATTGATCCAATTAAATTGACATTCTCAATTGGATTCAGTATACTGCATCTAAAATAACAGCAGATTTTTGAAAGGATGCAAAGCGTTTCTATGAAAATCATCTGTCAATCCGTCATCTATGAAAATCCATTACCCCAGCTTCGAAGCCGTCAAAGTCTATTTCCCAATTTATGCGAATTATCGGACGGCACTCTTTTAGCCTGTCATTCCATAAGCGAGGCCTTTGAAAGTGTGGATGGCACAAGCTATTTATCCCAAAGCCTTGATGGTGGCATCACATTCGGTAAACCCGAGCGCATGTTTACACATAGCTCATGTTTACCCCTTCTTAGTGATACCTGCAAGGTGACACGACTTAAGAATGATCGACTGGCCGCCCTTGGGTATGCCTTTAACCGATCCAATCCTGACCTTCCAATAGGCAATCCTGAAACAGGCGGATTACTTGAGGACATCATTTTTACATCTTTCTCAGAGGATCACGGGAAAACCTGGTCCAAATGGCAAACCATTGATAGCACCTGGGGTCCCCATGTAGAAGCCTCAGCACCCTTAACCCTACTTCAGAGCGGGGCATGGGTAACCCCCATCACAGGCTTCAGTGCCTGGGATGGAACAAGAACAGGTCGAAATTGCGGTAGGTTATTACGATCCGATGATGAAGGAGAACATTGGTCCGACGATACTATATGCATGGCCTTTGAAGGCGATGACATCACTTGTTATGAGCAGCGCCTCTGCCAGTTGGATTCGGGTGCTGTTGTCGTTATCGGATGGAACGAAAATACCAGGACAGGAAAGCGCCTGAATAACCATTACACCATCTCCTACGATGATGCGAAGACTTTTTCAGAACCCCGAAGTACAGGGATTGGGGGCCAGGCTTCAAGTGTGTGTGCCCTAGGTGGCGAAAAGCTGCTGGCCCTTCATGCAGTAAGAAGAGACACCCAACGTCCAGGTATCTACGGTTATATTGTTGATCTTTCCAGTGGAGAATGGGATATTCAGGAGGAGCTTCTGCTTTGGGAGCCCAGTGCGCCAGTGGTTAAGAATATGAAAATGGCTGAAATTTTTTCATTTTTGAAATTCGGGCAGCCTAGCGCTATTCTTCTCTCAGACGGCACGGTCATGATGAGTCACTGGTGTGAAGAACAAGGCCAGTGCAAAACCGTAGCCACCAGAATTCAGCTTTAGTTTAAAACTGTTTCATGGGCTACATTAATTTATATTTTTTTTACGATGATCTGTTGATATACTTTTTGAATTTCCTCCGCTACAGGAGGGCATGTTCCCGGCGTCAGGCAGGCCGCCGTGCCGTAAGAGACCGCGTGCCGCAAGTGTTCCACAGGAGAGGCTCCGATAAAGGCTGCCTCCAGGAAACCGGCAATAGAACTGTCACCGGCACCGATGGTGGAAACCGGTTGAATGCACGGCGGCTCCGCAGCAAAGCTTCCCTCTTCGCATACTAAGATAGCGCCGTGTCCGCCCATGCTGACCATAACATTGGCGATCCCTGCCTGATGCAATTTTCGGGCCCATTCTGCCGCTTGGGCAAAGCTCTCAATCGCCTTACCGGCGTATCGCTCGATCTCCTCGCCGTTGGGCTTGATGAGCCATGGCCTTACCTCAATCAAATCCTCCACGGAAAATGCATTGGAATCAATAACGACCTTGGCGCCCCGCTGGGCAAGTCTGGCTAAGAAGGCCTTGACCTGCTCCAGACTGATTCCCTTCGGCAGGCTTCCTGCAAGAATCACCACCGTGTCGGAACCAACATCACTCAGTTTCTCCTCTACAGGGGCAAGCACTTCGGATTCAACCGTGAACCCCGGAAAGCTGATTCGCGTCTCTGGGGCACCCTCCGTATGCAGAGTGATATTCTCTCGGATCCGCCCGGGCACGCTGATCGTTTCGAAGCTAAGTCCGTCTTCCTTCAGCTTTCGGACAAATTCCACTGCATTCTCCTGTCCCAGAATGACAATTGCCTCGTTTGCAATACCTCCGGCCATTAAAGCCCGGGAGATATTAACGCCTTTTCCCCCGGCATTATAATCGGTGATATGTGCCACATTTTCTCGATAGGCCTGAAAGCCCGGGCAGCTGCAATGCATGTCAAAGGCAGGATTTAAGGTTAGCGAAATGATTCGCACGTTCTATTCCTCCGTAATTTTCGGTCCATTCTCTAAAAGATACTGCTCAGCCTCGGCGCACCACAGACCGCCATTGGCCTTTACGATGCGATTCAACTCACGATACAGCAAATCGTTCTTACCTAACTCTTCAAAATCTTCGATCGCTACCATCGGAATATCGATTCCTGTGTAGCAAACTTTTTTAGCGCCAGTAGGCTTTTCCATAGCATAGATGGCCTCAGGCACAGCCCTTAGCCCCAGAATGTGGGATACCAGAGCGCCAGGATGGATTCGGTTTTCCTCGATGAGATGGATCGTATCCACCGTATCCTCCGGAATGCTACCGGCCGTTCCTACCACATGGATACCGTCGTAATGGACACGGTATAGGTTCAACGTACCGGGCATCTCATGCACGGCAGGGCCTGCGAAGAAGTTGATGCAGCCGTCCTCTCGGCAAATCTTCTCCGCCATAGAGAACAAAGCCGGTACTGGAATCATCACAAATACATCATCAAAACCACCGTCGGACAGACGAATCAGCTCCTCTACCGGATCGTCTGCCTCTGACGTATTCAAATAGATTAACTGAACACCGTTTTCAGCCGCTGCTTCTACCGGGCACTTAGCTGCCGCATAGTCCAGCCGCTCCTGATTTATGTCCGTTACGACGACCATGGATAGATCCGCATAGCCCTGAGCCAGCTCTACCGCACCTAAGCCCATGGGACCGGCGCCGCCCAAAATAGCCAGCTTGCCGCCCCTTTTGGCGCCATCGGTACGATGATAATTGCTGTAATCGGTATGGTAGAACCCCTTATAACCACGCAGAACACAGCCCAGAGACTCCACCAGAGATCCACCGAAAAAGCTATCTCCACCATAACGAATCATGCAGTTCCGCTCCATAACGATCTTCGGCACTACAGCGTAGGTAGCACTGCCGCCAATGTATTGATAAGAATATCCGGGATCGTAGCAGCTTTCCAACTTCAGCGCTGGCTGGATAACGATCCGATCTCCGGGTTTCCATTCGTCTTTCAAGTTTTCACCCACCCTGATGATTTCACCACACATCTCATGTCCGATGATGATCGGGCGCTCGGCGATATCCGGCGGCACCCGCTTATGGGCTGCCCCCTGCTTCACCGCCTTGTACGTAGAAGCACACAAAGATACCGTTATGACATGCAACAGAACTTCATCTGCTGTGATTTCCGGCAGTTCAAATTCCTCAATCCGAAGATCCATGGCGCCGTACAGGCGCACCGCTGTAGTTTTCATAGCACATTATCTCCTGTCTTGACGTTTTTAATTTTCTTTGGTAGTATTGAACCACGAATTTATCAATTCGTCAATTTGTGCCGAAAACTATTGCAAATAAACATTTATACACAGCAAAATAATCATACATAATCATTCAGAGGGGATCGCCATGCTGATTGGAGAACGTCAACAAAGGATTCTGGAATACCTAGAGTCTGATCCGAAAATTACGGTAACGAAGTTAGCGCAAGAGTTATATGTTAGTGAGCCCACCATCCGTCGGGATTTTACCGAGCTACACAACAAAGGCTATATCACAAAGATCTACGGCGGTGCCATTCTGAACCAGCCCTCCGCAGACGGGGAAATCCCTTTTCTGGTCCGTGAAAACGAACGCAGCTCCGGCAAGATGAAAATGGGAGCCGCTGCTGCCAAATATATTCAAGATGGTATGGTGGTCATGCTGGACGGCTCTACCAGTGCTTATTATCTGGTTCCCTTTTTGGAGCAATTTAAGGACCTGATTGTCATCACCAGCGGCGCTAAAACGGCTGTCGCCCTTGCAGAACGTAACATCCGCACCTTCAGTACCGGCGGTCAAATGCTTATCCACTCTTTCTCCTATGTAGGAGAACAGGCAGAGAGCTTTGTCCGGAGCATCAATGCGGATGTCCTTTTCTTCTCCTGCCGAGGCTTGACGGCCGATGGCCGGATGACCGATCGCTCTATTGAGGAGGCGAATCTTCGTAAGGCCATGTTCACCTGCACCGCCAAGAAAATCCTTCTTTGCGATAGTAGTAAATTCAACAAGACCTGCTTTTATAATATGGGGCACATCTCCGAGCTGGACGCTGTTATTTCCGAAGTACAGCTGCCGGAGGAGATTGTTGCTCAGATCTCAACTCATTAGAGTTCACCATTACCGTTAATGATTGTAACCCCACATCGCTCTGCTTCAGCGTGAATCTCTTGTGGCAGCGATACGTCGGTTATGAGCACATCAATATCCTGTAAAGTCCCAAAGGTATACGGCATACTATGATCCAATTTTGAGTGATCCATGAGCATAATAACGCGCTTAGCCTTTTTAATAACCTTTCGCTTCAATTGATGCTCACTGAAAGAACCGCTGGTAAAGCCGCTATTTAAAGAATATCCTGATGTAGCCATAATGGCTATATCTATATTCACACCCTCTATAAAGACCTCAGCCTGAGGTCCTGAGCAAGAAAGGGTATTCCCATTAACCTGCCCGCCTACTATGGAAACATTACATTTACTGCGCTGAGAAAGCTCCGAAGAGATATTGGTTCCACTGGTCAGAATACTATAATATTCATCCGGTAATTGCTTAACAACTGCCATGATGGTACTGCCTGCATCAAGAAAAACGGAGTGTCGGGATTGGACGTAGGGCAATGCCAAATTGGCGATGATATTTTTGGCTTGTTGATTAGCCAGCGCACGTTGTGCGTACAGGCCCTCACCTTCAATCTGCACAAGGCGCATGGCAATGGCACCATTACGTTTTCTTCGTATGGCACCTTCATCCTCCAGCTTTTTCAAATCACGCCAAAGGGTCATGGAAGAACAATCGGAGCATAATTCAGCCAGTTCTTCCATACTCGCTTCACCATGGGATTCAATATATTCACGGATACGCGCTCTGCGTTCATTGGGCACTTTAAACACCTCCTTAACTACAATTATACTCATAATGTTATACAACAACAAGAAGTCCCTAGTAAAATCACAATTCTATGTTATAAATAACCATATCGTAGCGCTCATCTGCGCTGTTCCAAGCAATTTACCCCTGCCATTCCAGTAGCATTAACAGGAAGAAACGGAAAATAGTATAGAATAGTCCGTGATAACATGCTACAATCTGGTTATTGGTTATGTTAGAAATTGTATCGTGTAAAGAGGATTAAAACCATGCTTAAAAAAGTTTATTCAGTCTTCTTTGCCCTTGTTGTTCTATTTTTAACACTGACGGGTATCGGCGGCTGCAGCCAAAGACTTAATTCTCCTATCTCCCAGTCTACCCCTTCAAGCACTCCAACCCAGGAAATACCCCCTCCTACCACCACCCCTGTGACTGATGCTTTCTTATTAACGCCCAATCCCAGTCCAATTTCAAGTCCTGTAGCCCCATCGTCGCCCTTAGTGACCAGTACCCTCGAATCCCAAGCCATAACGCCTCCCTATGAAAAACCAACACCCAAAAAGCGTAATACTGTCACACAAGAGATTTTTATGAACCTATCTTCCCCTGAATTAATGGGTCGCGTCATAGGTAGCGCCGGTGGTAAAACTGCTCAAGAAATAATTATAGGGCTTTATTCAGCTATGGGTTTGGAGCCCTTTGGCACAGAATTTAAAATTCCTGTTTTTATTTATCCATTTCAGAGCACCGATGGTTCTTCGGATCTGAAAGCGGACGGACATAATATCGTTGGCCTTATAACCGGAGAGGAAAGCGAGGAGTGCCTTATCCTCTCAGCCCATTTTGACGGCGTTGACCATGGATCGGCTGCTCTGGACAATGCAGCCGGTGTTTATGCACTTCTAAAGACAGCCGAAAAGCTCACCCTGCACAGTGAAAATGAGAATTTAAGCAGAGATATTGTTTTTGCAGCCTTTGACGGTGAAGAGCCCGGCTTGATTGGCAGCAGTGCCATGGTGGATACCATTAAAAATCGCTATGAAAAGGTATTTGTCATTAATTTAGACTGTGTCGGCATTAAGGGAAGTGATTCCTATATTGTTATAGGTGACCAAGCACAATGGGGGAGCTTTATCGAGTCCCTCTATGAGCTTTTGGATGCTAATGGCTTTGTTACAGTACCGATAAGCGGTTTCTATGCCAGTGACCATCTTGCTTTTGAGTACCAGGGTATCCCTGCCGTAACCATCGGAGAATGCGAAGTTGACGGTATTATACATACCGTCAACGATGTGGCAGAGAAAGTGGATATTGATGAAATAGAGCGGCTTTCCGAGGTCCTTTGCACCTATGTCCTTGAAGAATCCGACGCGCTCTTTGATAATCCCCAATAACCCTCCAAGCAAGGTCTCTTCCTACTTCATGTAGTATGTGAATCCTCGCTTCATGCAACCATTACTTCCATCATTACCTATCCTGCAGATTCAAGATTATTGAGTATACCGGATGAAAAAATGAAGAAGGTTATGGCCATTACCAAGCTCCAGCCACCCAAGGCACATACCATTAAAAATTCACTTTCTGTGGCCATGCCGACTAAAACAACCGCAACAATGCCCGGAATTTGGATAAGGATTGAAGCAATAACCTTGATAAAGACCAAGAGCCCTTTGCTATGAACCCAACCAAACAGTCTTCTGCTCAGTACATCGGTATAGACAAATACAGCGCCAAAAGCCAGGTAAGAAAAGATACAGGCTAAAACCACCGGAATACTCGACTTAAAAAGAATCCCCGCAGTGACAAAGAGAATGAGACCATCGCAGAGATTCTTCACATGCTCGGAAAGTGTGGCATAAAAGAGTTTTTCGGGAGGGGCGGCAGGGATAAGATAAATGTAGGGCTTATCCATTTCGACACCCAAGCGCCCTTGAATCTGGAAAAGTAACAGCATATAGACACTAAAGCATAGAATCATAAAAAGTCCTGCGCTGCCTACTTCATCCGGCATTAGGAATTTAAAGGCTATGGCTGAAATCAGCACCGTTATGGATACTCTGTCAAAAAAGAGGAAGTATGCTGTTTTTCTAATTTCTAAAAGCTGCTTGTGGAAAATTGCGCTGGCACCCTTTCCCGACAGCTTTTGATTGACCTTATCCTTAATTTTGAGATTAAACGTCATATTAGTACCTTCACGTTTTGCCGCCCAGGCTGCCTCAACATATTCGGTACCTTCCAGCACATCCTCATAATAGTCCAGATTCATACGATACAAAGCAATGGGGGCACCAAAGATGATAAGCGCCATCCCCGCTGCACCCACCCAAAACTCGGTGGTAAAGCCTACCAAGGCTGATGAGGCAATGGCACTCGTCCAGCCGATAACAGGGAAGAAACGAGCAATGGGGTGGTTAAAGACAGTATCGAGGGAAGCAAGAAAATCACGGGTCTGGGCTAGGCTAAGTAAAAACAAAAGTGCTACAGCTATGGCACCCCCATCAAAGATCCTAGCCATAAGTTTTTTCCGGCTCTTGGCCTTGGAGGTCCATGAATAAACGATCATACTAATCAGTGGATAGGAGAGGGCATAGGCCGCAACCGCCAGCAAGAGCATAGGAATCCCATAGGCTTGAAGCAAAAAATTATTTTTAAGATTAGGGATCTGACACATCATGATAAAAACAAACAGGAAGGTACCTCCGATTTGTTTGATAAAGCCATAGAGCAAAACATGGTTAGGTCGGACAGGCGCTGTAAACAGTAGATTCACATCGGCCATTCGGAAAAAGGTACTCCCCTTGTCTATACCCGTTTTTAAAGACGTGTAATAAAGAAAAAGGAAGACCAAGGTCATAATGCCTGTGAACAGCTCGGGAGGTGCGCTTCTGACTGTCCCGCTGGGCATGACAAAGAACCCGACAATCATGGCTACAATAAACACAAAAATAAATAAATAGCCTATGAATACAATGGGCTTTTTAAAAATGCCTTTAATGAGATTTTTAAGAGTACAACCCATTAAGTAAAACAATGAACTCATGCACTTTCCCCCTCCTTCTCGGTGACAGAGAAGAAGATATGCTCCAAGGACTCCCCACTGGCCATCATCTCGTCGCGCGTACGATTCATCACGATTTCACCTTTATTCATAATCAGAACCTTATCCCAGATTTCATCAATGGAGTCAATAATATGTGTGCTGATTAATATGGCACAGCCCGAACTTTTAAGCTCAATAAACATCTCCTTGAGCTCCTTGATGGCCTTAGGATCAAGGCCGATCATGGGCTCATCGAAAAGAACCATTTGAGGCTTTATGAGTAACGCACAGCAAATACTGACTTTTTGCTGCATACCCTTGGAAAGCTCTTTTCCTACTTTTTTCTTTTTATCGTCAAGGTCAAAACGCGTTAAAAGAGCGTTAGCTGTATCTTCCCATTCCTTAAGGTTATAGGCCCTCGCAATGAATTCCAAGTGTTCCCAAACCGTGAGCGATTCATAGTTGGCGGGTGATTCAGGCACATATCCAAAAACCCGCTTTGCCTCTACGCTCTTATTTGCCTTACCATCGATAGTTATTTGTCCGTCAAAGCGCAGCAGCCCGGCAATGGACTTAATGGTTGTGCTTTTCCCCGCGCCATTTGGCCCTAGAAGTACCCCGATCTCCCCTGCATGAACCTCAAAGGAAACCTTATTGACTGCTAAAACCTTCTCATACTTCTTTGATAAATTTTTAACCTTTAACATACTAACCTCCTCTATGACAAATAGCCTCATCTTAGAACGGGCCTTTGTCAATACTTACGCTCTATACAAACAAAGCCTCTGAGCGCATTTGTCTCAGAGGCTTCGTTGGCTTTAAACCCAGATGCTGTAAATTAAGCCCCACAGCACTTTTTATATTTTTTACCGCTCCCGCATGGGCAAGGATCATTTCTCCCAACCTTATTGCTGACAGCTCTATGATCCTCATTGTATTGCTTTCTAATCTCAGCACGTTGCTCGAGGGTTAAATGGCCATCCCATTCACTCAATTCATAAAGCCATTGGGCCTTGGCCTGAAGCATATTATAATAAAGCTTATCCAAAACGATGGTTTTATTGATTTCACTGTCTTCAGCTAAAGCTTCCAAATCAAGCTCACTGTCAAGGCTGGTGTTAATGCCGTCCAGGAAGCCAACAAAGGTGATATTATCCATATTATAAGTCTTGGCCAAATCCTCAAGGCGTCCCTGGAGGACTGTAGTTCCGGAGGCCAAAATGCTCTTATAGACTTCGGTTTCCTTTGTCAGGTAGTTCTCAAAAAACTTTTCGTTTGCTGTATTATCCCGTTGATTTTCTAATTTTTTTGACCATTCTTTAAATAAACTCATTTGTATGCTCCTCTCTTATATACAGAAACCTTTAATAAATGTCTGATTACTTTTTTACATTTTTTCAGGGGCCTGGATGCTTATAAGCTCCAAAATATTACGAATGACAATGCGTGTAGAATCCACAAGGATGAGTCGAGCCATCATGAGCTCCTCCTCTTCACCCTTAACGCGGCAAGCATTATAGAAGCTGTGAAAGCTTCCTGCAACCTCCATGACATAACGGGTCAGTCTGCTGGGCTCTAATGATTTGGCGGCCAGCGTAATCTCTTCGGGGTATTCAGCCAGCTTTCTAATAAGCTCCTCTTCTTCTTTTTCCTTTAATAAGGCGAGATCCGCAAACTCTATGGC
>JAEYPI010000289.1 GCA_023410885.1 Bacillota bacterium | reverse complement strand
CATATGTAAGCCATAGGTACATGGAAACAAGTGCGAGTATCATAATAATCAGCCCGGCGATACCCTTAAATTTGTTTTTCTTCATCATTCTCTTTTTCTTCTCCTACCCGTCCTTTCCTCGTTTTGTCCGATCCTCTTCTTCATACCTGAGTGCTCATAAGCCAGTGACTTGGAAAAGAGTTTGCAGTGGTCACAGCTTGATTGAGATTCATGTCTCTTTCTAATAATCCAGATGTACAAATCACTAAAATTCTCCTTCCGCTAGATAATGCCATTTGACTGTAGGCTGTTTTTATTCTTTTTTCTGTACTATGAAAATTGCTTCCGTGGTTCGACATATATATCGCACTTCTCATAATATACCATTTTTATATATAACAGTCAACAATAGATAATATTATATTTTGTACATTTTTATCACAGTTTACTGTTTTATGAAAGTTCGCCAGTTCCTTCTCTCATCACTGCTTTCAATTATAAATTTGACGTATAAAGTTTTGTCCATGATATACACTATCTTTAATCTACTACTCATTAAATCTTAGGAAGTGAATCAAACGCTTGAATGAAGGAATGGTTGTTTTTGTTCGATCCATTATCGGCTTTTTCTCTCTTCTCATCTTCACCAGAATTTTAGGGAAGGAGCAGATAAGCCAACTCACATTCTTCGATTATGCTCTGGGCATTACAATAGGTTCCATTGCAGCTTCATTGACCACCGATTTATCCAGCAGGGCATGGCCCCATTGGATAGGACTCTTAACATGGGCCGGTTTAGGCTACCTGATGGAGATGATCACCATGAAATGGCGGTATGCGGCTAAATACTTGGAAGGAGAGCCGACAGTCGTCATTATGCATGGCAAGATTATGGAAAACGTATTAAAAAAAATGAAATACCGTGCAACAGATATCCTCGTGCTTCTGCGAGCCCAGGGAGTCTTTGATGTCACGCAAGTAGATTTTGCGATAATAGAGCCCAATGGTCAGCTGTCCATATTAAAGAAACCTGAATACCAACCCTTAACACCAAAGGATATGAGTATTCCGGTTAAGGAATCCGGTATTAGCACCGAGTTGGTTTATGACGGTATTCTGATAGAAGAGAACTTAAGACAACTAAACAAAGACAAAGCATGGCTCATGAATGAGCTAAAAATGCAAGGTATCTATGATATATCCGAAGTTTTTCTGGTTACATTGAACCCAGGAGGTAATCTCTTTGTCGATAAATATGAAGATCATATCAGCAAAGTAACGGATATAGGGGATTATAAAGGACCCTATTAGGAGACGATTATGAGAAAATTCATGGTGATAGCTATTCCAATCGTTTCATTGGTTTTTTTTATTTTAGTTATGCAAAGCGGAGATTTTTTTAAAAAACCTATGGGTAATGACGATAATATACCTCAAGCTATTAATAAGCTTATTGAAGATATCCAGCAAGATAGATGGGCTGAAGCAGGTTATAAGACCGAAGAACTCGCCGCTTTATGGAAGAAAATAGTCGCACGTGTTCAATTTAGCTCTGAGAGAGACGAAATTAATTTTTTCAGTTCGAATATCGCACGTCTGAGGGGTGCGGTTCTTGCTAAGGACAAGGCTGGCGCTTTAATGGAATTGAAGGAAGCCTATGATCATTGGGAAGAATTAGGGCAGTAGAGGTGCGGAACGCACCACAAGCCTCGACCCGTTATAGAGGTGCGGAACGCACCACAAGCCTCGATTTATATACCTGCAAATATTCAAAAGGGAAGTCAACATAGTGTTGAGCTTCCCTCATTGTTTTTGCGTACTTTATGTATAGATCGAGAAATATTAAATTTCCATATACCGATCTCTATACAGAGCCTTGGCACTTTCGCCACACAAAGTTAAAGACCTTAGTCCAACTTCTTCGTGGTTGCGAAATTCCCCCTACCCTCTTGTCTCATATCACGGAAAAGACCCCATATACCCGCGAAAGCAAAAAGAAGACCCATGCCTACATTGCCGAGCATCCCAGCCCGATATTCAGAATCATAAGTAATAAGTTCAATGATAAAGGCAGGAATATCTAAAATAGAGAACCCGGAGTAGCCCTGATCTATAAGCTCATTATAGATACTTATGCTGTCGGCTGCAAATTGTCCCAGACAAACTGACAAAATTACGACCAGAAGAATAATCCAGGGCTTGGCCTTTCCCGGTTTTCCCCCAAGAAGCTCATAGCCCTTTTTTGAGGTAAACCCAATAAGTAAGCCCAACCATCCGACAAAGTATCCTACGAGATAAACAATGACCCATGGGATGACACCGACAATACCACCCAATGCTGCACCTAAAAGACCACGTAAGTATTGCTTAGGTTGTCCCTTAAACTCATCAGTCGCTTGTTGAATGCTTTGATTATAGTTTTCAATACAGGCGCTGTGCATGGGAACAACTGCTTCATTGACTTGAATTTTCTCATGGTTTGTGCCTAAAAAAGGATTGTTGCAGTACCAGCACACTGTATTGCCGGGCACCTGAGCCTCTGCCAGCATATGGATCATTTTATCCAAAAGCTCTTCAAGGCGTTTCATGGTGCCTGCTGTATCATGAAGGAGAATGATGATACAGGAGGGGTGAAGGATGAAGCTCTCAATACGGCTATCCTTCTTATTGTTTTCAATAAAATCACCAATCTGAGACCAACGCGGATCGTCCGTCGGCATTGCAACACCAATCATTAGCTTCTTGTTTCCCATACCTTCGGCCAAAGTTACTGTATAGCCCCGATAATCTCCATAAAGGCGACCGTTTTTGTTTTCAAAGCCCAAGGGTTCCGCGAATTTTTTGAGACCGCTGCTTGTCATAAGTGAATCTCCTTTTGTTATTGTTTGCAAAATTGGTAGAAAACATATATTATATCGATCAGTCAAGGAACTTACTTAATAGTTTATTATTAGGTATTTTGGCAAAGTATTTTTGAGCCACACTAAAGGTATTTTGCAAAAACGCACAACGAGCCTCGACCCAGAATTCGCAAAAAGGCCGCATTCAAAATGAATGCGGCCTTCTAATCATTGTAAAATGATTATTTATTCTTCAGGTTAAACCAAGCAGCAAGTCCTGGGTACTCAGCAACTTCACCAAGCTCTTCTTCAATTCTGAGAAGCTGGTTATACTTAGCTACACGGTCAGTTCTTGAAGGTGCACCGGTCTTGATCTGTCCGGAGTTGGTTGCAACTGCGATATCAGCAATGGTAGCATCTTCGGTTTCACCGGATCTGTGGGAGGTAACGGCTGTGTAACCAGCACGGTTTGCCATTTCAATCGCTTCAAGGGTCTCGGTAAGAGAACCGATCTGATTAACCTTGATGAGGATGGAGTTAGCAACGCCCATGTCGATACCTCTCTTGAGGCGCTCGGTGTTGGTAACAAAGAGGTCATCACCAACAAGCTGAATCTTCTTGCCAAGCTTATCGGTAAGAAGCTTCCATGCTTCCCAGTCTTCCTCGGATACACCGTCTTCAACAGAGATAATGGGGTATTTGCTGCACATTTCTTCCCAGAAGCCAACCATCTCAGCCTTGGTCATCCACTTGTCAGCCTTCCACCAGTAGTACATGCCTTCTTTGCCTTTAGCCTTAGCTTCCTCGTACATTTCAGTTGCTGCGGCATCGATAGCAATACGGAACTGCTCGCCGGGCTTGAAGCCAGCCTTTTCAACTGCTTCGAGGATAACCTGGATTGCTTCCTCATCAGACTTGAGGTTAGGAGCAAAACCGCCCTCATCACCTACAGCTGTGGAATAGCCCTTGCTCTTTAATACACCCTTTAAGCAATGGAATACTTCTGCACACCATTGGAGCGCTTGCTTGAAGCTCTCAGCGCCTACAGGCATAATCATGAATTCTTGGATGGTTACAGAGTTGTCTGCATGCTTACCACCATTGATGATGTTCATCATGGGTACGGGGAGAACCTTGGAGTTGGTTCCACCGATATATTGATAAAGAGAAAGGCCAAGGGACTCAGCAGCAGCCTTAGCAACAGCAAGGGAAACACCGAGAATAGCGTTAGCACCGAGCTTGCTCTTATTGGGGGTGCCATCAAGATCGATCATGGTCTTGTCGATTAAAATCTGATCAAAGACGTTCATACCAACGATTTCAGGTGCGATAATGTCGTTGACATTCTCAACGGCTTTTTCAACACCCTTGCCCAGGTAACGACCTTTGTCGCCATCACGTAATTCGACAGCTTCAAAAGCACCGGTGGATGCTCCGGAAGGAACGGATGCACGGCCTACAAAACCGCCTTCAACAATGACTTCCACTTCAACGGTAGGGTTTCCGCGGGAGTCAAGAATTTCACGAGCAAATACATTTTCAATTTCAAGATATTGTTTCATATGATAAACTCCTTTCCATTGTTTGTTAAATCATTAACCACCTATTAGCATACATGAAGATGCTAGAATTGTAAAGATGGTATCTGATGTCTTATGTCCTTTACACACCACTTTTGCATCAAATCATATGTATTCTTAACCTAAAAAAAGATATCTATACTAATCGCCTATGCGTAGTATGCCACATGTCTCAACCTTCATGATTGGTGTTTTCGTGATGCACCCACAGCTCAACCAGGCATTGACTTATTCTTTTATAATGCCTCGAAGCGATTTGTAAATCAGAAAGACAATCACCGCATTAGCGCCTGATTTAATGAGATTAAACGGAATCAATATGGGAATCATCATGCCCTTTACCGCTTCAAGAGACATTCCCCAGAAATTGACCGAAATAATAAGGTTGGTGGGGATCATAATGGCCGCCATGGAAAGGCATCCAAGAATCAGAGCGATGAAAGCACCTTTATGGGTCTTGTGAGATTTGTAGAAGAGAGAGGATACCGTTACCAAAGTTCCCGTGGCGATAACATGCATCACAAAACCTACTAGTCCGGCTGATGCACTTACAGTCAATGCTTGAACCAATGATGCAATGACGGTAATAATAATTCCGGCGACAGGTCCGTATACAAAGCCCCCTATGAGTATGGGGATATCGGCCGGATCGTATTCAAGCCATGGGGCTGCAGGGAAAATTGGAAAGTGAAGAATCAGTAGTAGAACCAATGATAGTGAGGCTAAAATAGCCATGGTACACATCTTTCTGACTCCAAATTTCATAAAAACAAACACTCCTTTAAATTTGTTTTTACAATACAATCCATTTTTTTCAACCGAGTCAAACCCTAGGAAGCTTACCTTCCTCAGAGCCTTGCTGCAGTCACCCTTCGTGGTCACTACTAATTGCACATTAGCCCCCGACACGTACCCGTAGACAAAAAAAATTCCCCTAAAACAAATCTCAGGGGAATTAACTGGCATTTACTGCTATTATCTTCTTTCATCCAGACTTTACTGTCGGCCCCGGAATCTCACCAGGTCCTGCTTACGCTCGCGGGCTAATGGTTACCCATATTACCGCCGGTAGGGAATCACACCCTGCCCTGAAGATTGTATTGTATTCAATTAATGCTTATTATATCGCTTTTATCATAATTGTCAAGGCACAGTATTTTCATGCAAGAGAGGCCCTAAACACATCGTATTGCTAGGCGCCTATAAGCCTTGCCCTCCTACCCAGGCCGAACAAGGTTCATCCACAAGGAGGCACGAACCTTCGCCCCTTTTTAATAAACCTTTAGCGCAAAGACAGGACACGAGCTTGCACAATAACCACATAGTACGCATTTATGAGGATCAATGGCCAGCTTTCCTTCTTCCAAGACAAGGGCCCTCTGTTTGCAGCGTTCCGTGCATTTACCACAGCCCTCGCACCAAAAGTCCACATGAAGGGCCTTTTTATTTTGGGGATGATAATCGTTTACCTTCTCGTAAGCATTGGCCAGATCATTAAATAAGGCAACATTCATCCGGACCTCCTCCACGCTCTGCATACCGAGTGCAATAGAATGGAGGTAAGGTATGGAAGTAACAAACTCCAGACATTCCCGGAAGGAGTGCAACAGGTTTCCGCCCCCGAAGGGCTTCATGCCATAAATAGCTTTTCCCATGCCATGAGCTTCTTGTAGCGCTAATAGCATTTCATCCATAGTGCCATCGCAAATACCCAGCCCGGTACGATTGGTAATGGGGTGAATGACCTCTATCTCCGGTACCTGCAGAGAAGCACGAACTGCGGCGATATGATGAGTGGAAAGGCCTACAGCCCCAATAATCCCCTGCTGCTTGAGCTCCAAATAATACTCCAAAGCCTCCCAATGTCCCCGTAGAGTATGCTCACTCTCCTGCTCATGCATGAGAAAGAGATCAATATGATCAAGGCCAAGGCTTGTCAGGGCCTTATCAACTGTTTTCTTAGCGTCTTCCCTTGAATAGGCATATGATTTTGAGGCAATGACCGGGCGAATGCCGGTGATCTCCATAGCCCGCCTTATATGAGGATAGGTCCCATAAAGATCGGCCGTATCGATAAAATTAACCCCAAGCCTGAAAGCTTCTGCAATAACTTCCGCTCCGTCTTCAACACTGAGATTTTTCTGAAGAGGGCCTATGACCAATCCACCGAAGCATAGTCTCGAAACGCGTAAACCTGTCCGACCCAATTCTCTGTACTCCACAATAATCCCCCCGCATGAAAAATAGCCCGCTTTTGGCGGGCTTCATTCATAACATTGTTGGTAAAAATGCGACACTAAAAATTCTACTTTTTATATTATCGTCATTTTAAATAGTGCCTTACCAGTTCTTCAAGAATCTCGTCACGTTCCAACCTTCTAATAAGACTTCTGGCATTATTGTGGCTGGTAATGTAGGTGGGGTCTCCCGACATGATATAGCCTACAATCTGGCTGATGGGATTATAGCCCTTCTCATTAAGCGCCTCATATACCTTTAATATGATTTCACGGGTTTGATTGGTTTTATCATTATTAAAGTCAAATTTCATCGTCCCCGAATTCATTGTTTCACCCGCTTCCTACCCGAACCACTGCCGGGAATTACTTTTATCATTAATACGAAGTATCAATAACTCGGTAACCTATTACCTTTACCTGTTCGAAATCTATGATTTCAGTAACAGGTGATGTTATTATCTTAATACATACAAAGCATTTTATCAAGTTATGACACAGATTCGAAATCATATTGTTAGCTTACACAAGAAGTCCCCTCATGCGCTCACCCTCTATGCCTGCAAGCTTTATATTTAATATTTCCCCGGAATATCCTTTTTCAATCTTGACGGCTACGGGAATATAGTTGGGGGTCAATCCCTCCATGTCCCCAAGGCTCCCTTCTATTTGCTGCTCCAGTAAAACCGGCATTTGATGTCCCTCAAAACGTTCATAGTTCCTTTGGCGCATCTTCTCTGCAAGCGCAATCAAGCTCTTGCTCCGCTGCTCCTTGATCTTGGGATCAACCTGGTCTGCGAAGCGAGCAGCCGGGGTCCCCTGCCTTGGTGAATACTTAAAGACATGAATCCATAAAAAATCCATTTCTTCACAGAACCTGTAAGATTCCAGGAACGCCTCGTCGGTTTCACCGGGAAAACCCACCATAACATCTGTAGTAATCATGACTTCCGGGATTTGCTCCTTCAAAGCCCTCACAATACGACGGTAATCCTCCGGGGAATATTTTCGGTTCATATGCTTTAGGGTCTTTTCACTACCGCTCTGAAGGGAGATATGAAAATGAGGACAGAGTTTATGTAGTCCCTCGATACTATTTATGAATTCTTGAGTTAAAAACATAGGTTCCAATGAACCCAAGCGAATTCGTTCAATTCCCTCTATGGCATGAACCTCCCGAATAAGATCGCCAAGACCGGTTCCGTTTTTTTCATCACCGTAAGAGGTTAAATGAATCCCTGTTAGCACCACTTCCTTAAAGCCTCGAGAAGCGAAGCCCTCAGCTTCCTTAATAACCTCCGACATTCCCCTGCTCCTTACAGGGCCTCGGGCATAGGGTATGATGCAATAGGAGCAAAATTGATCACAGCCGTCCTGTATCTTTAAAAAAGCGCGCGTATGACCTTCGTAAGTTTCAATCGGCAGCTCCTCGTATTCCGTGAGTGCTTTTCTCTCCTTGACATACTTTTTGGGGCCCTCCCTATCAGTCTTTTCAACAAGCTCCACAATGCGATGCTTCATATTATTACCTACAACAAGATTAACCCCCTCAATCTCAGCGGCTTTATCAGGAGAAACCTGGGCAAAGCAACCAACTGCCGCGATTACAGCAGCAGGGTTAAGGCTATGGGCTCTTCTTAGCATCTGTCTTGATTTTTTATCGCCCATACTGGTAACCGTGCAGGTATTAACAATATAAACATCTGCGTATTCGTCGCTCGAGACAGGCTCATAGCCTGCTTCACAGAAGAGACGCTTCATGCCTTCTGTTTCCGATGTGTTAACCTTACAACCTAAAGTAATAAAGGCAACCCTCTTTTTTTGCTCCATTTGTATCACTTCCTAGATTTGTTACATTTTATATCATAAACTCTTAACACTTTAGTCATTGACTACTGCTGATTCTGGTACTAAACTTATAATTGTGTTGATTGCATTTTAGCACTGAAAGGCGGTGTAATAAACCAATGAAAACGTTCAACATTCTATTAAAGTCCATAAATGATGTAAAAGACTTTGTGAACATCGTCAATAAATATGATTTTGACGTTGACCTCACATCTGGCCGGTATATCGTTGATGCCAAATCCATTATGGGTATTTTCAGTCTGGATCTTTCCAAGCCTATCAAGGTAGAGGTCCATAACGATAACGCCGACGCTTTTATCAATGAGATCAAGGGGATCATTATCGATTGACCCCATTCTCTATCATAAGCACAAGCCCAAGGCTGAATAGGTCTGGGCTTTTTTGGTTTCATCCGCTTCTCCCGCTGATTATATCAGCTTATTGTAAAATAATCTATAAATCTAGTCAACTAAAGGATGATTAATCCCAGTACAGCCGATAACAGAATGATCAGTATGGTGTCTAGTTTAAGGACCAGCGATGCCAATATCGCCAGAGCAAAGACGGCAAAAGCTCCTGGATTGACTAACAGGGGCAGACTCAAATCCACAAAGGATTCATAAGCAAAGAAAATGGCGGCTGATGCAATAAACGCTACTGTTACGGGCCTTATCCCCTTCTTTCCGGCATCCACCCAGCGGCTTTCTTTAAACCTAATAATAAAATGAGCCACTAAAATGACCAGAATAAGCGATGGTAAGGTCACCCCAACTGTGGCCAGCAATGAGCCCCAAAATCCTCCAACACGGTAACCCACATAAGTAGCGGCATTTACTGCTATGGGGCCCGGCGTCATCTGAGAGATGGCCGCGATATTGCCAAACTCTTCAGCAGTGACCCAGCCAAAGGCCAAAAGCTCCTTTTGGATCATGGTTAATATAGCATAACCTCCACCGAAACCAACTAATCCGATCTTAAAAAAAAAGAGGAAAAGGTTAAGAAGCACCATGCTTTCTCACCCTCCAAATCCCATAGTAAAGACAACCTAAAAGTGCTCCTGTTATGACAATAATCACGATGCTTACGTCAAATACGGCTGCAAGAACAAAGGCCACAAGAGCAAGAACCAGGGCAAACACATCTTTAATAGTCTTTTTCCCCAAGCCTGCAACCGATACGACAATAACACCTGCAACCCCGGCTTTTACACCTGTCAACGCCTTATTTACCCAGACATTGCCGCTTACTGTTTTAAACAACACGGCGATAATCAGAATGGTAATGAAGGAGGGAAGAATAACTCCCAATGCCGTAACAAGAGCGCCGACGAAACGGTTGATACGATAACCCACATAAATAGCAGAGTTTATGGCAATAACACCGGGAAGGGATTGGGAGACCGCGAAGGCATCAATGACCTCTTCTTTGTCTATATAGCCCTTCTTATCTACAATCTCTCTCTCTATTACCGGTAGCATGGCAAGGCCTCCGCCGATTGTAAAAGCACCGATTTTAAAGAAGGTAAAAAAAAGATCCCACAAGACTTTCGATTTTGATTTCTCCATGAGCATTCCTCATTTAGCTGGATCCTTGTATCAAAGACTTGATTTTATTCGATAAAATAATTACACCTTTCTATATTCTTTCTTCAAGGTGTCATAGTATTCATGGACTGATGTTATTCACCTACCATACTGCGTTCTTTCCATAAAAAAAGACATAGCCTGCCATTGGCGGAAAGCTTTGTCTTTATATTATGCAAAAAACTCTGATCTCTTAACTACAGGAGGGATACGAAGGACCTGATTTACTCGCTCAGTCCTCACCATACTTGCCTTTCAGTTTTAATTTATGGTCACGCACATATTGCTCAATTGAATCTTCATTCTTTTCGATTAACATCCTGACAATTTCTCTGTGTTCCTGATTAGACTTTTTCATGATTTCAGGACTTTCCTGCATTTTCTTATAGGCCCAATCGCTGATTTCCCAAAACTGCGAGATCATATCCGTCAATCTTTCACTGTTCGAAGCTGTATAAATAATAGTATGGAATTCTCTATTAAATCTGCGAAAGTCACTTACATTCTGTGAGTTTATGCTGGCATCCATACTGTTTATCAGATCATTGAGCTTTTGAATATCTGTGTCTTTAATCCATTTTATTGATTTCTTAGATGCCAGTCCTTCAAGAACTGCTCTAATTTCAATAATTTCTACGATATTCTCCTCACTAAAGCGTGTAACCACGGCTCCTTTATGAGGAACAATTCTTAGGTATCCTTCTGTTTCCAGTCTTTTCATTGCCTCTCGGATCGGAATTGCAGAAATATCCATTTCCTTGGCGACATTCGATATCACAATGCTTTCGCCTTGGCGGTAATATTGGGTTTCAATTCTTTGTTTAAGAAGATTATAAACCATCGTTGATTTTGTTGTATAACTCTCCACAGTCTAAGCCCCCTCTCTGTAAACACATTTTCCCTCAGTAAGTATACCATATATTTCTATATCAATATAAAATAATTGCATTAATTTATACACTTTCTGTCTAAATATCCCTAACTCAGACAGCTCCTCTGATATGGACACGATCATTCCATGGCTAAATCAGGCTCTGCGCCATAAGGTGGTTCGCCTACAGCAAACCACCTCAAATATAATTATGGCACAGTTTTTTCACTCTTGTTTATGATTCCCAATTGGTAAACTTATAGTTGTAATGTTATTCCTTATCAGATTCGTATACTGCTACTGCACGACACCAGCCTGCTGTACCTTTGTCAATCTTGACAGGTAAGGCCATTACGGTAAAACCATGAGGCTTTGGCAGCTTATCAAGTCCACAGAGCTTTTCAATCTGCAAATAGCTTTGTTGCCGTCCGTAAAAATGTGTAGGCCATAGCGCTGATTTATCACCGGTTTCACGATAGGTCTGAACCATGGCCGGAACGGGTCTGTCCAAGGTCCATGCGTCGATACCGATACATTTAACACCCTTATCCAGTAGCCACTTGAGCCCTGAAACCCCAAGGCCCGATTGCATGGAAAGATAGGTTTTTGTATCCGTACCCCAATACTTGTCGCATCCGGTCTGGATTAAGGGAATATCTCCCGCCTTTAGCTCGTAGTCTATCCGCTTCAATTCAGTTTCAAGATCCTCAACAGTGATCTCACTGCCAGGCTCTTTTCCCCTCATGTCCAGAACAACACCGGGTCCGATACACCATTCCAGCGGAACTTGATCTACCGTCATGGCGGGTTTACCTTCACTCATAGCACCATAATGATAAGGTGCGTCTATATGGGTCCCGTTGTGTTCACCGGCCGTGATCACAGCGGTGGCCAAAGCGGTGTCATAGGGAAAGTCTTCGGGTTCAATTCCGGCTATTTTTCCAAGACGGGCAGGCCCTGATTCATGGGGTGCTCGAACGATACTCGGCGGGTTCGGCTCCGTTGCATTATGCTCTATTGCTAGACTAAGGTCATAGATTTTGTACATGATATCTCTCCTTCAACGTAGAATCGTACTGCAAAAGAAATATTGGACAGTCTATGCCAATTTTATTGGACATTCTTCCTGTATATTTCCATGAATACTTCATCACTGACCAAAGAGCCGTGTTCAATACTGTAATTCTTTACATCATTGAGTATACTGCGCATGATCGCTTCATCGGGATGTGCAACACCCAAGTTGTCAAGCTTCACTTCAATGGAGCGCAAGCCGCTCTTCTTTCCCAACACAACCCCTGATTTATTACCAGTCAACTCGGGTGTGACTGCAAACATGGCCAGAGGTCTTTCTTGCACCAAATCAATGCCTATTCCCGATTCTCGCACATAAACATTGCGTCCGACAAAGGGCTGGTTATTAGGTTTAGCAATTTTTGCGATCTGCTCAACACGGTCGGAACAGGCCTTGAGCTGGTCTAAGTTGTACTGGTGACCCAGTCCATACATAGTCCGTAAGGCTACTAATACTGGTTCAAGCGCAGCATTTCCGGTTCTTTCTCCAAGACCGTTGATACAGGTGTGAATAACTTCCGCTCCGGCCTCTATCGCAGCCAAAGAGGTCGCCACAGCCATACCATAATCGTTATGGGTATGAATCTCAACACGAATGTCATAACGCGCTTTTATTTTTTTGACCAACCAGTTTATGGTGCTGGGAGTAGCGCAGCCCATGGTGTCAACAAGGCCGATTCCATCAGGCTTTCCTTCTCCGATAACTGTGTCATACAGTCTGAAAAGAAAATCCAGATTGGCACGGGTGGTGTCATAGCCAAAGTAGACAACCTCTAGTCCCCGTTCCTTGGCATATTTAACAGCATTAAGGCTGATGTCTATAACATCCTGCTCAGACCATTTAGGGAACTGATACTTGAGCTTTGGATCACTGGTGGGCATTTCAATAATGACCCCATCAGCACCGCAGTCTATAGCCATGTCGATATCTTCGTTTTTGCCCCGGGCAAAGGTAAAGATTTTTGCCTTTAGCCCCAATTGGCTGATCTGTTGAATGGCTTGTCTATCGGGCTCTGAAACTGCAGGCATTCCGGCCTCAATACGTTCAACGCCTATGCTATCCAGTAGTTTGGCAATTTCGACTTTATCAGCCACGCTCATAACGACCCCGGGCGTCTGCTCACCGTCTCTTAAGGTCGCATCATGAATAATAACATTGGCAGGTAATTTATATTGCTGTAACACTTCTGGTGTAAAATTATAGGGACTTACCCACCAGTCTTCATTTTTCCATAAATCCATTATGCTATTACCCCCCTGGCTCCCTGCTTCTTTTTAATGGCTGTATAAGCCAAAATTAACACAATAATTCCTACACCGATAACATCGGCCAGCCAGTTCTTAGACATTGTCAAAATACCGGCACAGAATAGCACAATGCGTATGGGAATATTAATGTTGGTGCTTGTATAGCCCACTATGGCCATACCAATGGCTACTGTTCCGATTAATGCTGTGGCAGAGGAAATAATGATTGCCATAACTGAGCCTTCAAGGAATAGCGCAGCATCCAGGGCAAAAGCGAAGGGCAGAATATAGCTGATCAATCCATAGAAAGTTGCCAGCCAACCTGTTCTGTTTGGATCCGATTTGGATACACCCGCCGCAACATAAGCTGCCAAGGCAACCGGAGGTGTGATGGTAGATACACATCCGTAATAGAAGACAAACATATGGGCTGCAATCATGGAAACACCCATGTCAACCAGTGCCGGAGCAACTACTGACGCCAAAATAAGGTAGCATGCCGTAGTGGGAAGTCCAAGACCCAGGATAATGGATAAAATCATCGTCAGGAATAACGCCAGAAACAGATTGCCCCCGGACATTGTTTCAATGATCAAGGACAGCTTGGAGCCAATACCTGTCAAGGACATAACACCTGCGAGAATACCGGCAGCACCGCAGGCAGTCGCAATAGAAACAGTATCCATAGCTCCGCCTTTTAGAGCGCGTCCAATCTTTCCTGTGAAGTCCTTCCAATCCATTTTCTTGTTACGGGCATATTCATTTAAAATATAAACAACAACAAGGGAAACGATGGAATAAACTGCTGATTTAAAGGGTGAATAGTTTACGCCTATCATAAGAGCTATAAGCACGATGATGGGCAATGCATAGGGCCATCCGTCGGCTAAAACTCGCTTAATGGGCTTTATCTCCTGTTGGTTAACCTGAGCGATATTTTTCTTTTTCGCCAGCAGATGAACAATGATAAAAATGGACGCGAAGTACAGAATAGAAGGTATGGCTGCGCTTTTCATAATAGTCGCATAAGGGACCCCAACAATGGAGGCCATAATAAAAGCAGCCGCGCCCATAACAGGAGGCATAATCTGTCCGCCTGTAGCTGCAACAGCAGAAATAGCGCCCGCCTGTTCCTTTGTGTAGCCGTCCTTCACCATCATGGGAATGGTCAGGGAACCTGTTATCGCAACGTTTCCTGCAGCTGAGCCTGAGATCATGCCTATCAGCGCGCTGAATATGGTAGAGCTTTTAGCTGACGCTGCAGAAAGACGCTTTGTCAAAACTGCCGATAATTCGTACAGGAATTTCCCGGCACCAAATTCAGAAAGGAACGCACCAAACACACAGAAGATAATAATATAGTTTGCTGAAACACTGATGGATGTACCATAGATGCCTTCTGCGGTAGTAAACAAAAAGCTTACAACACGATTGAGCGTATAGGGTCTTGTCCTCAATAAAGAGGGCATGAATTGTCCGATAAAAGGATAAATGAGGAACAATCCACAGATAAGGGCCAGCGAAAAGTCCACTGATTGTCTGCTGACTCAAGAACCACTACCAGCATTAAAAGACCGACAATAATGTCCATTTGATTGGTAGCACCACCGCTGTTGCTGATATCCTGCCATCTGAAAAGCAGATAGATACTGGCGAACACAGTAATGGCTATCTCGGTATATCTCAGAATCTTATCCAGTTTTGCATGCTTGGTACTCTTCGATTTCTTGGTTAAAAAGGCTAGCACCATCATGACCATAAGGTGAATAATTCTAATGGTCATGGTAGACATTGTAAAGATTCCGGACACATTGAAGATATGGAATAAACTAATGGAGATTGTCAAAACGGCAATCAGTATTTTGTTAAATTTACTTCTTTTCTCTGCCTCGGCTAAGCTGAGGTTATCATCACTTACCTGGATAACTTCAACATCTGCGCTGGTATTTTTATCAGAAGCCATTACGCATACCTACTTTCCATTAAAATGATGCTTATTTTCCGCTTTTCTCGTTATAGTACTTAGCTGCGCCTGGATGAAGCTCAATAGCGGTTTTCGACAGGGTTTCCGGATCGATTTGCTTAGCTGTAGCATTATTTTTTGCGAACTCTTCCAAATGATCATAGATGGCTGCTGTTACTTTATAAACAGTTTGTTCATCCAAATCTTTTCTAACAACTAGTACATTGTTAACACCTATGGCCTTAGCGTCCTTTTCCAGCTTATATTCAGCTGCGGGAACAGTAACAACACTGTAGTAGCTGTATTCGGCTACTATCTCATCAAGTACTTTCTGATCGGGCTCTATGAACTTGATATCCTCAGTTGTTGACATTTCCATGACGGAAGAAGCTGGATATCCTGATAAAGCAAGCGCTACGTCAACATTACCATCGGATAGCTGATCAAAACCGTCTGTATAAGACAGATAGCTGGCGACAATGTCATTCATTGTCATTCCGTATTTTGCAAGGAGTAGTTCGAGAATTGGCAGTGTACCACCGCCTGAAGGACCAACCGCTATTTTCTTACCTTTTAGATCGGCAATGGAGTTAATAGGTGAATCGGCCTTTGTAATGATATGAAATACGCTGGCATGAAGATTTCCGACGGCTTGAATATCAAGCGCTTCAGTAAAAGGATCTGTGCCCTGTTCTGCAAAGTATGCAATGTTGGCATTTGTTATACCGAAATCGCATTCACCTGAATCAAGCAACCGCGGATTCTCTACCGCGCCACCTGTTACTTCAGGAGCCATAGAAAGTCCGTCTGCATACTTTGAAACCAAGTTAGCAATTTCCTGACCTACAGGGTAAAACGCACCACCGATACTGGCCGTGGCGACATTTAACTCTTTTGGCTGGCTTGCATTTCCACCACATCCGGTTGCCAAAACAGCAACAGCCATTAACAGAACCAACAGTCTTACAGATTTTTTCATAAAATAAACCCCCCTATTTGCCAATTCTTTGATTGGCATTATTATATATTGCTATATGATATATTATATATCATATATTTTAATAGTCAATAATTTTTGTGCTCGAATCCAATCGAAATTTATACAATCTGCTGAATATAAACTGGTTATTCCCCTAAGATAATAAAGGATATTATTATTTGTAAAGGTTTGGTAAATACACGTCCAATAACTTCTTTGATAGTCTAAGAAGCGTACCTAAGCTGGCTAACCGTGTAAGGTACCTGACTAGTACCTAAAAATGAAGAAAACCTACTGTCTTTTATAGAAACGCGAAAAAGAACACCACTGTTTCTTGGCTTGCTTGTATTCGCCCAATTATGTCTGTAAAACGAAGAAGAAACCTCTCTTGTCATGGTAGACAAAAAGGTTTCTTCCGTGGAGCCACCAAAGGGACTTGAACCCTTGACCCACGCATTACGAATGCGTTGCTCTACCATCTGAGCCATGGTGGCAAAGTTAAAGGCATGCAAATCGTTTACATGCCCTACTATTGCGGGTCGAGGCTTGTGTTGCGCACCCAAGGGAACGCACCTACTATTTTACAATCACAAAGCCTATCTGTCAACCTTATCTAAAGCCCTTACGCTTTAAAAAAGTGGGGATTTCAGGCCCCTCGGCATCCTCATCAATGATTACCGGCTTTTTAATGGGCTCAGGCTGCTTCTTGCCTTCAATGGCAAACAGCTGACTGGGACGCTTGATGTCCGCACCCTTGTTAAAGCCTGTGGCAATAACAGTTATAACCAGTTCATCCTTGAGATTATCATCAATAACGGCACCAAAGATGATGTTGGCCTCAGGATCGGCTGAAGCTTGAATAAGCTCTGCGGCCATATTGACCTCCTGCAGACCCAAGTCGGCACCGCCCGTGATGTTAAGGAGCACCCCTCTGGCACCTTCAATAGAGGTTTCGAGAAGAGGACTTGAAATAGCCTGACGAGCCGCTTCCTCAGCTTTATTCTCACCGGTTCCACGACCGATACCCATATGAGCCAGTCCGGTATCCAGCATGATGGTCTTCACATCGGCGAAGTCCAGATTAATAAGACCGGGGACAGCGATTAGGTCGGAAATACCTTGAACACCTTGTCTCAAAATATCATCTGCAAGATTAAAAGCCTTAACCAAAGGCATTTTTTTATCGGCAAGCTGGAGCAACCTGTCATTGGGAATGGTAACAAGGGTATCCACAACACTTTTCAAGGCTTCAACACCGCCTTCAGCGTGCTGCATACGCTTTTTCCCTTCAAAGAGAAAAGGTTTGGTTACAACGCCTACGGTAAGAATGCCCATTTCCTTGGCTATCTGCGCAATAACCGGTGCTGCTCCGGTTCCGGTTCCACCACCCATACCAGCCGTAACAAAAACCATGTCGGCGTCTTTAATCGCCATTGCGATTTCGTCCCGGCTTTCATTGGCGGCTTTTTCACCAATTTCAGGATTGGCACCGGCACCAAGGCCCTTGGTTAATTTATCACCTATTTGAATTTTCGTATTGGCTTGCGAAAGAAATAAGGCTTGTTTATCGGTATTCACAGAAATGAATTCGACGCCGCGAAGACCCGCTGAGATCATTCGGTTTACGGCATTATTGCCGCCTCCACCGACACCAACAACCTTGATGCGGGCGAAGCTATCCATATCAATGTCAAACTCCAACACTTTTGTATCCTCCTTATGAGTCGTCTTGCGTAATATTTATCATCAATACAATATAAGCTAGTATCACAATACTATTATATATCAAACCCATATAAAAGCAATATTTTATTTGAAAAATACAGTCTCCTTCAGATCTATATATTGAGGTTTACATGAGAATATTGGCACTTTTTCAATATATGTTGTGTTCACTTGTGGTCATCTACCTTTATTAGCTTTCTTCTGATATTGCCGAAATTTAAAAAGATACGATTACCAAAGGCAAATATAGCGGCCAGATGAATCTGAATACCCAGCTTATCTCCAATATAGGCTAAAAGTGCCGCCAATAATGAATTTGAGAAGAATCCGGTAAGGAACACCTTAATGTTGAATTTCCCATCAAGGGATGCTGATAAACCGCCCAGGACGGAATCCAAAGCAGCCAGTATGGCTACTGCAGCGTAATTGGAATACTCCTGCGGAATATGGAAAGGAAGGATAATGCCGATCATCAGTCCGGCGATAAGTCCCAGTATTGGAATCATATAGACCTCCTAAGAGCCTTTGTATATTAATCGGGTATAAAACTCGGATTTTGGTCGCCGGGAAACTCAAGACGGCCACTTTCAGTAGAGTTTATCTTTTTAAAGAATATCTCCTTGGTGAAATCTACGGTATACTGGAGCTTGTCCTCAGGGTTGAACCGAACCACTATCCTGCCATCCAAAGACATAAGGACATTGTTCTTATCAACCATGTCAATCCAGTCCAAGACCTCATACAATTTAAATTCTGTATTTTCATCAGATATTTCTATTGCTTCAATAATTTGTACCGCTGTTTGTATGAGCGAAATATCTGAAGCTTCAAGCTGACCACCCATTGTATATTTTGTAAACTCAACACCCCGGACTTCCTTCAACTCTCCCCCAGGTCTCTGGTTTGAGGACTCAAGGACGTAACCCTCCTTGTCGACGATGAGGTAATTATCCAGGTAACGTATAACAGCAGCAGGCTCTCTCTCGGTAATAGCAATAGAGACTTTGTCAGGGAAAACGAGACTCACTGTACAGGCTTTGACATAAGGAAGCTGTTCTAACTTCTCTTCACTGTCGATCAGTCGAAGCTCTAGGATTGCTTCAGCATCCAATTTGAGCTTTCTAAATCCATTTTCTCCAAGCATTAGACCGGACATCTCTTTAATTTGTTCAGGCGGGTAACGGGTACTGCCTTTAACCTCAATAGACCTGATGTTAAAGAATGGGGCAAAAAACAGGAATAACAGAATCAAAGCCATTCCAACTATGACCAAAAGTATTTTCAGTCTTCTTTTTACACGTCGTTTTGTTGCTTTCATCCTACGCTCCGCTATTTTCTGCCTTTGCTCAAACAATCACATGACAATGGCGATGTTATTCAACTATGCTAAATCCTACCTTCTTGATGAAGATTGTGCAAGCAACGTAGAAGCTTGTGCCAGAAAGTCAACAAAGTGGCTTTCAGGAGATAATCCTATTATAGCAAGAGTAGTTTCAGTCTTCAACTCTTCTAATACGCGCTCCAACCTTTGAGAGAACCTGTTCCACCCTCTCATAGCCTCGGTCAATATAGCCCACACCGGATATTTTGGTCTCCCCTTCAGCAGCAAGCCCTGCCAGTATTAGTGCGGCACCGCCCCGTAGATCCCTTGCCTCGACATCAGCACCCATTAATTTGTCAGTACCCCGAATAATAGCAGTTCTACCTTGCACACTAATATCGGCTCCCAGCTTCAGAAGCTGCTCGGTATAGCGGAATCGGTTTTCGAAAACGGTTTCTACAACCACACTGGTACCCGAACATTTAGTCAGCAAAGCGACGATTTGAGGCTGCATGTCGGTGGGAAATCCGGGATAGGGAGATGTTCTAACAAGATCCAGTGCATTGAGCCTGCCCTCGGATTCCAGTGTGACAACACCGCCCTGATAACTTTTTACTTTGCAGCCTGCGCGTTTAAGGCAGTAAAGAATGGACCCGATATGGTCATAATCCACACCTGTGGCCACCAAGCTTCCGCCGGTTGCAGCTACAGCTGCAAGGTAAGTACCTGCAACTATTCGGTCTGGAATAATTTTGTGAACAGGTTGGACTTTAATGGTCTGAACTCCTTGAATTTTGATAACACCGCTGCCCGCCCCATTGACCTGAACACCCATTTTCCTTAAAAAGTCCTGTAGATCTTCAATTTCCGGCTCTTTTGCCGCATTTCGGATTAATGTCTCTCCTTCAGCATAGCAAGCAGCCAGCATGATATTTTCTGTAGCACCTACACTGGGATAATCCAACAGAATCTCGCAGCCTTGAAGCTTAGCTGCGGTTACCTTAAGCATGCCGTGATTAAGGCCATCCACCTCAGCTCCCATTTGCTCCAGAGCCCGCAAATGCATATCTATAGGCCTCATGCCGATTTCACAGCCACCGGGGTAGCTGACGGTGACTTCTCCGCACCTGGCGAGGACTGCACCTAAAATAATAATGGACGACCGCATTCTTTTTGCTAGTAACTCCGGGATACACGAACTGGTTAAAGATGTAGCATCAACCTCTATCCGAGCACCCTTTCTTTTGATCTTGCACCCTAAAGCTGTCAGTATTTCAAGCATGGTTAAGACATCGTCCAACTCCGGGCAATTCTCAAGTATGCTGGTACCATTATTCAAAAGCGTCGCGGCAAGTACCGGTAAAACTGCATTTTTGGCTCCTGGTACTTCAATAATGCCGCTCAGTCTTGAACCTCCGGCAATTATGAGATTGCTCACGCAAAACACCCCCGGAAGCAAAGTATTGAACACATTCCATAATATGCTTCCGGTAAAATGGTGTTACAAGGGGCTTGTTTACTTAGATTTAGCCGGCTTTTCCCTCATAATTTCTTTAATGAGGGAATAAAGAGAGGATGATGCATTGCGAATACCGATTTTCTTGGCATCAGCGGACATTTTTGTACGTAAGTCCTTGTTCGTGATCAGCTTCTGTATCTGACCATACAGAATTTCTGAGGTGAGCTGATTCTGAAGAATGACAACTGCAGCACCTTTCTGTTCCAGCGCACGGGCATTATGCTCTTGATGATTCTCTGCAACGTAAGGTGAGGGCACAAGTATGGAGGGTATACCCAGAGCAGCAAGCTCACTAACGGTAATGGCTCCCCCTCTGCAAACAGCAAGATCAGCGCTGGCCAAAACATCACCCATATTATAGAGATAGGGTTCAATACGAATATGTGAAGGCAGAGGCATCTTAATTTCCTTCATAACAGCATCATAATGCTTCATACCTGTAGCCAGAATGAGCTGATAGGAAATATCCTGATAATGAAGGTTAATCATGTCCTTTACACATTGATTCAAATGCTCTGCTCCCAGGCTTCCACCGAAGATAACAACCAGTGGCTTGTCGTGGGATAATTGCAGCTTCTCTCTGGCAGAGGCCTTTGTCTGAGAAAAAAGCTCGCTCCGCACCGGATTTCCCGTTAAAGTGATCCTGGCCTTGCCTTTAAACCTCCGCCTGGAGTCTTCAAAGCTGATGGCAACCGCATTCACGTAGTGGGAAAGAATTTTATTGGTTACCCCCGGAAAAGCATTCTGCTCATGAATAACGGTGGGTATTTTTTTCATGGCCGCACTGAATACTACAGGGCCACAAACATAGCCCCCTGTCCCAATAACCACATCCGGTTTGAATGTCTTGATGATTTTCCTGGTCGAACCAAAGCTTTTAACAAGCTTTGTGGCGGTTTTAAGGGTATCCATGGATAGCTTTCTTTTAAAGCCGCTCACCTCAATGTATTCAATGTTATACCCCTCTCGAGGCACCAACTTACTCTCAAGTCCGTTTTTCGTTCCGACAAAGAGAATTTCCGCATCGGGTTCATGATTCTGAATTTCTTTTGCAATGGCGAGCCCGGGATTAATATGGCCTCCCGTCCCCCCGCCTGAGATAAGATATTTCATGTTAGAAATCACCTGCTTTCCGTGACGGCAAGATGCGCTTCATTTTAAGCTCTTCCCTATTATCCGACGGCATGCGGACAGCAAAGGCAGAAGAACCCTTTGAGATATTGAGAAGAATACCGATTGACGTCAGGAGAAAAACCATGGACGTTCCGCCATAGCTGAAGAAAGGCAAGGGCATCCCTGTTGCAGGAATTGTGGAGGTTACGACAGCAATATTGATGATTGTCTCTGCTGCAATCAAGGAGGTAATACCTATGGCTATAAGGCTGCCCATCATGTCCTGAGCATTCATGGCTACGCGAATGCCCCTCCAAATAAAGAGCATAAAAAGCACGATGACCGTCAAGGCACCTATAAAGCCTAATTCTTCGGCCAGTACCGAAAAAATAAAGTCGTTATGCGGCTCGGGAAGATAGAGATACTTTTGTAGGCTTTTTCCCAAGCCACGACCGAATACATTACCAGACGCGATGGCATAAAGGGAATTAATAACCTGGTATCCGCTTCCCTGCTTATATTCAAAGGGATTCAGGAAAGACAAAATACGCTGCATACGGTATTCATCAGCCATAATGAGCTTCACACCTATCGCCAATACAGGTACGGCAAGCATAAGAAAATGCCTGATTCTTGCCCCAGCGCAAAACAAAATTATCACCGCAACAAGGGAAACCAAGATAATCGCACTCATGTGGGGCTCTTTATACAAGAGCAGATCGGTGACCCCTATGATGAGCAAGTAGGGTAAAAGCCCGGTAAAAAAGGATTTTAGCCGATCGCTGTTTTTTGAAAGGCTGAATGAAAAAAACAAAATGATGGCTATCTTTGTTAATTCTGAGGGTTGAAAGGAAAAGAGACCAAAATTAAACCACCGCGTAGCGCCATTAACATTTTTTCCTATTCCAGGAATAAGCACCATTGCTAAAAGTACAGTGCTAAGGGCTATTAAAATAGGTGAGCTCTGTGCAATGCGATGGTAGTCAATGTTAGATAAAATGAGCATGCCAACAATGCCCAAGGCATTCCAAATCAATTGCCTGATAAGATAATGATATTCATTTTTCTGATAATAGAGCGCATTATAAGAACTGGCACTGAACACCATCACGGTTCCTATGGCCAGCAGAACAAGCACCGTAAAAAGAAGCCAGAAATCATACTCCCTTTTTCTCATTCCATCACCTCAAAAGCAGAAAGGCTAAGACACTACTTAATATTGTAACAAGCGTAAATATTGTTACCACCTTGATTTCGTTCCATCCTTTGTGCTCAAAGTGATGGTGAAGGGGTGCCATCAAAAATACGCGCCTTCCCGTACGTTTAAAATAAATAACCTGTATCATTACAGATAATGTTTCTGCCACGTAGATTATACCTGCCAAACCCAAAAAGAGGGGTGTTCCTGTTAGTATTGAGACGGCCGCAAGGGCTCCTCCTAAAGCAAGAGACCCGGTATCTCCCATAAAAACCTTGGCCGGATGCATATTATAAACAAGAAATCCCAATAACCCTCCGGCTAATATGGCACAGAATATGCGGACATATTCCCATTCATTATTGAACATGGAAGCAAGGGTGAAAAAAAGCAGCACAATGGTTGTAACCGAACCGGCAAGACCGTCCAAGCCATCGGTTAAATTTACGGCATTTGTAAAGCTGACCAGGACAAACAGGCTAAAAGGTATGGCAATGACAAGGGGGAGTAAAACGGGTGATTTAAACCCGAGGAAGGGCAAAATCAAAGAATTGGCACCCGATGTATACGTTACAGCATACCAAGTAAACAGGCCTGCCACTAAAAGCAGTCCGACCATCTTTTGGGATGGAGAAAGGCCTTTGTTATTCTTCTTAACCACCTTGATATAATCGTCGAGAAAACCGATACCGGCAAAGCCAAAAGTCACCAGAACCAAGGAAAGAATGCGCAGATCCCGGAAGCAATAAAGAATCCCCAAAACTAAAACGGGAAACAGGAAAATAAAGCCTCCCATCGTAGGAGTGCCCGTCTTGGCCTTATGGCTTTGGGGGCCATCCTCTCTCACAGTTTGACCAAACTTCAGTCGATGAAGCAACGGAATAAGAAATTTACCTGCTGCCAAAGACATCAGAAAGCTGATTAAATAGATAATGACCTGTGATGGGAAAACCTTTAGTATTCCTTCCATGATAATTAAATCCTTCCTAAATACGGGTCGAGCCTTGTTGTGTGCATAGCACACCTCTATTTCCGGGTCGAGCCTTGTTGTGTGCATAGCACACTCTATAGCAGCTCTTGTACTAAAATGTCCAGCTTCATACGGCGGGAGCCCTTAAAAAGGAGAACATCGCCCTGCTGCATCAATGCTTTGATATAGGGTTTAGCCTGTGCTATATTCTCAACCAGCATGGTGATAGTTTTTGAGTCAGCATTCTCATTAGCTCCCTGGATATACCATTTGGCATAATCGCCAACGCCTACCAGATAATCAATTTCCAATGTCGATACCAGCCTGCCGATTTCCCGATGTGCTTCTTCCGTCCATTCACCAAGCTCCAGCATATCGCCCAGAACAGCCCATTTCCGCATGCCCTTGCCGATATCGCATAAAACATCAATGGCCGCCTTGACCGAACTGGGGGCTGCATTGTAGGAGTCATTAATGAACTTAATGCCATTCTTCTCCTCAATGCTCAGCCGCATACGCTCGCTGGAAAAACACAGCAGTCCCGCTTCAATTTCGTCTTTGCTCATATGAAGCTGCTGAGCAATTGCAATTCCCGCCAGGGCATTATGAACATTATGCATGCCAGGTGCAGGTACAAAGAGGTCCAAATCGGACTCCGGGGTTTTAACCTGGAAGCTGACACCCTCTTCCCCCTTCGAGCTCAAATCATAGGCCCAGATCTCCAAATCTTCATTAATACCATAAAAAATAGTCTTTTGCTTTAGGAGTCCTCTTAGGCCAGAAAGCAGCTCATCGTCACCATTTACAACAACAACGCCATGATTGTCCATGCCGTCCAAAACCTCGAGCTTGGCTTTCAAAATGTTTTGGCGTGTTCCCAGCCGCTCAATATGGGATATGCCGATATTGGTAATCACTGCGATATCGGGCTTAACAATGCGTGAAAGCGCACTGATCTCACCAAAGCCCCGCATTCCCATCTCAAATACCGCGGCCTCATGACTATCATCCATTTCGAGAACCGATAGCGGAAGTCCGATTTCATTATTAAAGTTACCCTTGGTCTTGTGGACCTTGAACCGGGCCGACAGGATAGCGGCAATCATGTCTTTGGTGCTGGTCTTTCCTACGCTTCCCGTGACGGCAATTACCGGGATCTTAAAAAGCAACCGATATTCGGATGCCAAAAGACCCAAGGCCTCCAGGGTATTGGGGACAAAAAGCGCCGGGATATGGTCAGCAATAGCCTTCCCTTCCTCAACCATAACAAGTACTGCCCCATTTGCAAGGGCCTGTTCCACATAATCATGGCCGTCAAAGCGCTCACCCTTAATGGCTACAAAAAGAGCCCCTTGATTCATACTACGCGAATCAGTTGAGACCTGCCTAATGGAAATATCCTCCATGGCTCTCAACCTGCCCTTGACCATCTTTGCGATAGTTTTTGCATCTAACGCCTTCAAAACTATCCCTCAACTTCCTTTAGTATATTCTCCACAATTTCTCTTTCATCGTAATGAATGGTCTTATCCTTAAAAATCTGATAGGTTTCATGGCCTTTACCAGATAATACGATGATGTCGTCAGCCTTTGCATGCGCCATGGCATACCGTATTGCTTCGGTTCTATCCTCAATAACCAGGTATTGGCCTTGGGTTTTCTTAATACCCTCCTCAATATCGGTAAGGATTTTTGAGGGAACCTCTGTTCTGGGATTATCGGAGGTAATGATCGTTAAATCGGCAATTCTGCCTGAGATCTCACCCATCAGAGGGCGTTTTGACCGATCCCGGTCACCTCCGCAACCAAATACACTGATTAAGCGGCCTTTCGCAAAGTCTTTCACGGTGCTAAGGATATTTTCCAGGCTATCGGGAGTATGGGCATAGTCCACCATAACCGTATAGGGCTTTCCGGGCGTAGGCACAACCTCGGCCCTGCCTGGTACCTGTACTTTAAGCAGACCTTCTTTAATCATCTGGACATCAATGCCCAACATTCCGCAGACCGATATGGCAGCCAGTGCATTATAGATGCTGAAGAATCCGGGTACACCAACCACAAAGCGCTCACTGAACCAGGGCGTGATGGCATCAAACTCCACCGAATCCGAACGAGTGAAGATATTCTGCGCTTTGACCTGCGCTTCACTTTCAATACCGTATGTCAGAATTTCACATGAAGCCTCTTCTTTAACACGTAGCCCATAGGGAGAATCTGCATTGACAATCCCCTTTTTACAAAGGGTAAATAACTTCTGCTTTGATTTAAAATAGTCCTCCATATCGGGATGCTCAAAGCCTCCAATATGATCCTTCGAGAAATTGGTGAATATTCCGATATCGAAGCTGCAGGCGGAAACGCGGTGAAGCTTAAGGCCCTGGGATGAAACCTCCATAACCACCGTATCGGCACCCTTGTCTTTCATTTTTTCAAACATTTCCTGAAGATCGTAGGACTCGGGGGTGGTTCTCCGAGCAGGAATTTTCTCATTGCCAATACAATTGGCCACTGTACCAATAAGCCCCACGGTATTCCCTGCCTTTTCAAGGACGGAACGGATCATATAGGTGGTTGTCGTCTTACCCTTAGTACCCGTAATCCCAATGAGCTTCATGCTGCGGGCCGGATTACCAAACCACTCTGCTGAAATGGCCGCAAGTGCCTCTCTTGTATTCTCAACTTTAATAAGGGTGACCTCTCCAATGATTGAGACATCCTTTTCTACAACAAGGGCTGTAGCACCGTTATCAACAGCCTGCTGTGCATACTGGTGACCATCAGTTGCAAAGCCATCGATACAAACAAAAAGATATTTGGGCAGAGCCTTTCTGGAATCATAGGTCACACCCCGGATTTCGCCCTCCAGGGTTCCTTTAACATCTAACGGGTTTATATTCTTTATTAAATCTTTTAACAGCATCTTAATCCTCCCCAGAATATATATCGATAAAATTAACGAAGTATCAATAACTAGGGTCCCTGTCACCTTTAGGCGTTCGAAATCTTCGATTTCGGTAACAGGTAAGGTTATTCATACGAAGTATCAATAACTTGGGTCCCTAACGGGTAAGGTTATTATATCCCTATCTGAAACGATAAACAACACATGTCCCTTAGTCTCCGATCATCTCCACAAAGTTGATCTCTACCACTTCTCCCTTATTAAGCGATGTGCCCGCGGGATATTGTTGCTTTTGGGCCGTCCCGCTTCCTCGAATGCGGATATTAAGACCTGCCTGTTTCATAGCTGCAGTGGCCTCATCCACTGTTTTATTGAGGATATTGGGCATAATCGCTGTTAACTCAGCCTGTTCCACATCGGTATAAAGAATGACAGTAGCGCTTTGAGGTACTGAGAAGTCCGCTTTTGGTGTTTGGTTATAAACGATGGCCTCCAGAGCGGTATTACTGCCCTCCAAGGTATATTTCAGGCCAAAAGCCTTTAGCTTCTCTTCGGCCTGCTTGACAGTAAGACCAGTTACATTAGGCACATAGACTTCCTGTGTCATATCAATTTTATCTTTTTCGGTGTATTCTCTCTCCAATTGCAGATATTCCAAAATTTCCTCAGTCAGTTTTCCGGCAACTGGAGCTGCCAGAACGCCACCTGTTTTGGGCTCAACCTGGGGATGGTCCAGCACGACAAGCACACATATCTCAGGTTTGTCAGCAGGCGCAATGGCCATAAAAGAAACAATGTACCGCCCGTCGGTTTTGGTTGTTAGCGTCTCCGAGGTTCCCGTCTTTCCTCCTATACGATAACCACTGATGTACGCATTTTTACCTGTTCCTTCCGCAACTACACCCTCCAGGGCGGTCCGGACGGTCTCGGCTGTCTTTTCCGAAATCACCTTACGAACAACCTGCGGCTCCATCTTCTTTATGATATTGCCCTCGCTATCAGTGATTTGCTTAATGATTGTGGGCTTCATGAGATTTCCACCATTGGCGATAGCCGAATAAGCCGTAATCAACTGTATGGGGCTAACCTGAAAACGCTGACCAAAAGTAGAAACAGCCAGGTCAATTTCCTTAGGGTCTGAATGCCACAGCTTTTTATACTCCTCGGCTTTAGGCTCTCCCTGAAGCTCGATGCCTGTTCTCTCTTGAAAGCCAAACATTCTGACATATCTGTAGAATTTCTCTATGCCAAGATCGAGTCCCGTTTTAACTAACACAGGATTACAGGAATTATACATGGCGTGTAAAAAGTCCTCAGCGCCATGCCCTCCCTTTTTCCAACAATCAATGGTATGTCCGGCCATCGTTATAGGCTTGCAGTATTCTGCGGTACTTAGACTTACCACACCTTCCTCTAAAGCGGCAGCCGCTGTAATAGCCTTGAAGACTGAACCTGGCTCATAGGTATCCATAACGGCTTTGTTTCTAAAAACAGTTCCCCAGAGCAAGGTGCTATCTTCTTCGTCCCCAAACCCTTTCCAATCCAGATCGGTTACAAAACCCGGGAGCGCATCGGGGTCATTGGGGTTATAATCTGGAAACGAGACCATGGCCAACACTTCACCTGTATTGGGATCCATGACAACGATGGTTCCGCCATTTTTCAGGTTATAATCCAGCGAGGCCTGTTCCAGTGCTTTTTCAGCCAGATGCTGAATGGTTTCATCTATGGTCAGATAAACATTATATCCATCAATAGCATCCACATAACGTTCCTGGGAAAAGCTGATCTGTCTTCCCAAAACGTCCACCTCATTCATAATTTTGCCGGGAATCCCCTTGAGGGTACTGTCCAGCACAAGCTCAATCCCACTTAAGCCCTGATCATCCACCCCTGTGAAGCCAAGTATATGGGAGGCCAGCTTGCCATTAGGATAATAGCGTTTAGAATCCTCGTCGATATTGATATTTTTCAGTTTGGCCTCTGATACATAGTCCCTTACCTTTGTTCCGACCTCATTATCAACCTTCCGCTTCAAATATTCATAACGGGAGTTCATATTGAATTTCGCCAGGATGGTTTCGGCTTCCATATCAAGGAAACCCGCTAAATCATTGGCGATGGCTAAAAGCTTACCCTGATCACCTTCTACTTCGTCCCTCAGCGCCCTGGGATTAACAGATATGGTATCCACAGACGCACTGATAGCCAGCCATTGACCATTCCGGTCATAAATCGTTCCGCGTTTGGGGTTGATCTGCCTTTTCTGGGTTTGGTTAGAATAGGCCAATTGCTGGTACTCTTCACCTTTAATAAACTGGATAAAGCCAACGCGGTAAAGCATAAAACACAGGGCTAATGTATAAACAATCAGCAGGACGAACTCTCGCTTTTTCAGCTTTGTGGTGTTGGGTTGATCAGGTGGGGTGTTATTATTTTTATTAGCAGCATGATGTGAACTGCCTGAGCTTTTAGGCGCAGTTTTTTTAATTTTGCGTTTCCTTTTGTTGTGATTACTGCTTATCATGAACCAGTCTCCTACAAAAAAAGGACAACAGACTGATTTATACGGTATACCCTAAGATCAATCCATAGTCCTATCTTTTCTAATCTAATATATTAGCATACACGTGCTTTCTTGTCTTTTTTATAAGGAATTATTCCGTTTTCTAAACCAGCTTTTACAAGAATCAAGGTAGCACGGCCTTTACGGCATTCACCAGATTATCCATAAGAGAAGTATTTTGAGTCGTTTGGTCAATGTAAGCCTGATCCATTACAACACTGTAATTATTTTTGGGAACACTGACCACAACAACTTGGTAACTTTCGGGCTTATGCATACCAAGCTTGGTTTCAGCAATCTCCTTAACACGTTCCAGGTTAATACTTGTTCCTATATCCACTTCAAGCATCCGATTTTCATCCCGAAGCTGGCTAACCTTGTCATTTAAAACACCCATCGTATAATTAAGCTTCGCTATGGCAGAAAAACGATAAAGCATGACAAAACAGATTGCAACCATGCAGACAATGCAAGTAATCATTTTAGCCTTGGGTATGCTTGCCTGTTTAGAATGGGGCAAAGCTGACTTTTTTGGCTTAGGACTTTGATGCTCGACTGGTGGTCTTTCAGCCTTTTCGGGCAACTTCGGAGCAACACTGCCATAAATATAGCCATTTTTCTTCTCCACGTTTTTCGCCTCCCTCTTTTGTAATTGAATTCATAATGATTTCTCTGGTATTCTTTCATACCATGAGCTTTTGAACGAGAACCCCTCTTGATGGGTGAATGAGGGGCCTTATAACAGGCCCCGCTCAATTCATCTCTTTCATTTAAAAATCCTTTGTACTTTCATTTTTCATCTTTTGTAAGTTATTTGCTTTTGTATCTGCCTTGCTTTGTCTTTGGTAGATTATGAATTTCTTATGTACAGTAAACGCTTTTGTATAGTGATCATCATGAGAAAATCGTAGTACATTAGTCTTTTAGTCTTTGGTTAATTCAAAAATCTTTCGTGCTTCAATTTTTTATCATTCGTATTTTAAAAGCTTTCGTAAAATATCATGAATTTTCTTGCATGCAAATTTATAGCTTTTCTGCAACCCGGAGCTTGGCACTTCGCGCTCTTGGATTTTGTTCCAACTCATTCTCAGATGGTGATATGGGTTTTCTGGTAATCACCCTGAGCTTTGGTTTCACACCGCAAACACATTGAGGTAAATCCTTGGGACAAATGCAACCCTGGGCTTGCTGCTGAAAAGCTTTTTTCACAATACGGTCCTCCAGTGAATGGAAGGTGATAATGGCCATCCGCCCGCCCGGGCTTAAGAGCTCCGCTACATCTTCAAGCAGCTTCTCCAATACCTCAAGTTCCCGGTTAACAGCTATTCTAATAGCTTGAAATGTCCGTTTTGCAGGGTGAGGACCTTCTCTTCTGGCCCCGGCCGGAATGGCCGCCTTTATGATATCCACCAGTTCTCCGGTTGTGTTTATCTTTTGTGCTTCACGACTCCTTACAATGAACTCAGCCACTCGCGAAGCCCATTTCTCTTCACCATAATCCCTGATTATCCGGAATAAATCATCCCGGCTCCAGGTGTTGACAAGAGTTTGGGCATCAAAAGCATCGCTTTGGTTCATTCTCATATCGAGCGGCGCATCATGCTGGTAGGAAAAACCTCGCTCACCCTCATCAAGCTGGTGGGAGGAAACCCCTAAATCCAGAAGTACACCGTCGACGGAGTCCCTCTTTTGTGATTTGATTACTTCTCTTATGTTTTCAAAGTTCGTATGCCTGATAACAAATTGTCCTTTTGTGTTAATACCAGAAAGCTTTTGTTGTGCGGCATTTATTGCATTTTGGTCCTGGTCTATTCCAATTAAAAGGCCCTTGGGACCAAGACGTCTTAAGATTTCAGAGGAATGTCCTGCACCGCCTAAGGTCCCATCTATGTAGACACCGTCCTGACGGATATTCAGGAATTCTATGCACTCCTCCAGCATAATGGGCTTGTGTTCGAACTCCATGACCTTTTCCTCATCTCTTAAAAATCAATGTCCAATGATTCAAGTAATTCGCCGATGTCTTCCACTTCAGCTTCTTTAATGTTTTCCGGACTCCAAATCTCAATGCGGTTGACAGTTCCAATGAAGACTACTTCTCTTTGAAGCTCAGCTTTTTCCCGAAGTTCCTGGGGAATAAGGATGCGTCCCTGGCTGTCCATATCACAATTAGTGGCATTGGATGAAAAATGTCGGATGATCATTCGGCTGTCTTTCTTAGATGTCGGAAGCTGTTGGAGCTTTTCAACGAACTTTTTCCATTCGTCCATGGGGTAGATGTAAAGGCTTTTGTCTTCTGAACCCCTGGTGAGTACAAATCGATCACCTAGGTCACCACGGAATGCTGCCGGCACAAACACACGACCTTTAGGGTCTAGCGCATTTGTATATTTACCAATCAGCAACCGCCTCACCTCCACCACTTTGCTCCACTCGTCCCCACTTCACTTGTATTCTACTCCTAGTATCGACACCCGTCAACCCTTTCATTAGCGGCTGAGCTTAAAAAAAGAAGGCGATTCAATCAGAAACGCCTTCTTCATCAACAGAACTCACCCGAGCTCTATACAATATGTTGTATACTTACGATAGTTTCACTACCAAATATATATTTGAATCTTTTTCCATATTTTCTAGAGTGTTGGGTTTATTGTTTTTTTGTAATATAAATTTAACATTTATTTTTTTATGCCTCAAACATGGGGCGCTGTCGCCGCATGGAAATACTGACAATAAGGCCAACAGCAATATAGTTGACAATGACCGAGGATCCCCCGTAACTGATAAAGGGAAGGGGTATTCCCGTCACGGGCAGCATTCCTATGTTCATACCCACATTCTCAACAAAATGGAAAAGAAACATGGCCATAAGTCCTATGACAATATAGGCGCCATATTTATCCTTGGCATACCGGGAAATGTAGAGACATCTTAATAAAAGGACCGCAAAAAGGATAATCACCAAAACCGCGCCAACAAAGCCCCACTCCTCCCCGATGACCGCGAAAATAGAATCGGTAGCTGATGCAGGTACATGCTTAGCAGCCTTCTCTGTCCCACGCTCTACGCCTGTCAGTGTACCCGAGCCAATATACCGGATGGATGTAAGCACATGGTAGGCGGCATCGGTTGCATAGGCCTCCGGGTTTAGAAAGGAGAGTATGCGGTTAATCTGGAAGGATTTAAAGACCTTGCTCAGGACACTAAACCATAGAACGGGCAGGGCAACAAGGGTTGCTCCCGCACCTATAAGCAGTATTCGGTAGCGTATGCCAAAAACAAAAGTCATACAGGCCAGCATGAACATGTAGACAACAGAAGTTCCAAAGTCGGGTTGTAACAGAACCAGACCTATGAGGCTACCTGCTGAGCCAATAAGCCAGATATAATTCAAACCTCCCTCACCCTGTTTAATACGTTCAAAAAAGACGGCTGTGACAATGGTCAGCGTGACCTTGCCCAACTCAGAGGGTTGAAAGGATAAGGGTCCCAAGAGAATCCAACCATTGGTGCCCACTTCTTCCCGGCCCGAACCTGCTATCAGCACAAATGCTAAAAGAAAGACTGTCCCGATATAGGCTGGTATGCTTAAAAATTTCAGATCCTTATAGTCGATCATCATAATAAGCACCATGCAGGCCATGCCGATGATGGATGCCACCAATTGCTTGGAGAACAAGGAGGGTTGGTCTTTGTGGACGGCCACACTTCTGACAGCCAACAGGCCAATTATATTAAGAAGGAAAACAACCCCGATCAGCATCCAATCAATATTCTTAATGAGCGAGGGGCCTTTATTTTTTTCAATGGTTACCATGGAGTCTCATCCTTATGTTTCATTGTTTGTGCCTTCCTGTGGCCCTTCTTCAGGGTTTTCATCCGCCTCATTCTCTTGGAGAACTTCAGCTGCCATCGGTTCACTCTCGGCCTCTAACTCGGAATCGGATAAAGTCGCTACATTGGCCTCTTTCTCTTCCTCTTCCTTTTCCATCTCTTCTAAAACCTCAGCATAAGCGCTAGGTGCTAACACTTCATCAGCTTCTATCTTACGCTGGGCACGCTTTTTCAGGTATAGAAGCCAGATAAATGCACCTACAAAAACCAATGCCGCAAATACCTGATTATAACGTATGTTGCCAACACCGAATTCGTCAGTTCTCAAGAACTCCGTCAAAAAACGAATAAAGCTGTAACTCATCAGATAGGCAGCAAAAACACTTCCCCTAACCTTATTCTTTTTACGCAAGCCCAGGAGAATGATAAAAACAACAATATTTAAAAGGGATTCATAGAGGAATGTAGGGTGAACAGGCCTGGTGCCATCTACACCGGGTGACGGGAACCTTTGAATAATGCTTCCTGTCATGCCCCAGGGAAGGTCGGTATTGGAGCCGTATAATTCCTGATTGGTAAAGTTACCCCAACGGCCGATGGCCTGTGCAAGGGGCAGGTAGACGCAAGCAAAATCCATTAGGTGTAACATGTCGACCTTTTTTTTGTAAGAATAAAGAACAACGGAAAGGACGGCGCCAATAATGGCACCATAGATGGCAAGACCACCCTCCCAGATCCTGAAAATTCCCAAAAGATCATTTTTAAAGGAGTCCCAGGTAAAGACCACGAAAAAGAGCCGGGCGAAAATAATGGAAACCGGCAAGGCGAGGAGGAACATATCCAGAAGATCTTCCTCCTTAATGCCGAATTTCTTGGTCTGCCTTGTGGCCAGCGACAGCGCAACCATAATGGCAAGCGCAATAATAATGCCATACCAGTGGACGGCGATTACCCGCTCCCCTAAAGGAATTTGAAAAGCAATCGGATTAATATTCAAGTGGATGCCCAGTTTCGGAAATTCGATAAATTCCATAATAAAAACCTCCCATCATTAAGACCCCTGTTTTCGACACTTCTATTTACTCATTTTTTCTTTTCCATTTTTCTACTGAGGATTAATTACAGACAAAGCAGGCGCATTGTTAAAGACTTCACTTAGCGCTTTGTTTGTATAGGCAATATCCAACTCCTCATAAACCCTGCCCACTTCTAAATAAGAAGCACCGTTGAAGAAAGAATCCATGATCTCACGGGCAATATTTTCTACTGAATTGAGGCTTCGGATAAACATCCCTTCATGTGCCTTTTTAATTCTTTCAAAATTCTCATGGCTGATACCTTTTGCTGCAACCTCTTTCAGCACCTCGGAAATAAGCTCGGCGGTTTTTTTGGGATCAGGGGATTGACCGCCCCATGCTAAATAGCCATAGCCTTGATCCAATGAGGCCTCAAAACGGAAAGAATCATTGATGAGCCCCTCATCATAAAGCCGATTATAGAGGGGTGAGCTTCTGCCCATGGTATCGGCTAAAACAATACCTAAGGCAATACGCCGCTTTAGAAGCTCCACTCCGGATACCCGCACATTATCCTTGATACCCATAAAGAACAAGGGCATGGACACCGCGAGCTTCTGCTCCTTGTAGGGCTTATTGAGTTCTTCAGGTTCCTGAGGATATTTTTTCTCCACCTTACCCCTATCTTTAAATTGTATCATATTATCGACAATTGAAAAGACCTCATCAGGTTCAAGATCTCCCACTACCACAACCACCATGTTGGAGGGTGTATAAAAGGTGTTATAGCAATCGTAGAGCAGTTCTTTGGTAATTTTTGCAATACTCTCTATCGAGCCGGCAATTTCCAGCTTTACAGGGTGGTTGACATAAAGACAATCCAATAAATTAAAGAATACACGCCAGTCGGTGTTATCCTCATACATGCGAATTTCCTGCCCGATAATTCCCTTTTCTTTTTCTACATTTTCATCAGTCAGCCAGGGCTTCTGGACATAGTCCAGGAGCATTTTAAAATTGTCTTCAAAAAGATCGGTGCATGAAAAATAATACACCGTTTGATTAAATGACGTAAAAGCATTGGGTGATGAACCCAATACGGAGAATTTATCCAGCATATTTCCGTCTTCTTGTTCAAAAAGCTTGTGCTCCAGAAAATGGGCAATGCCGTCAGGTACCTCAATTTCTTTATCGTTCCCCTGCACCTTGAAGATATTGTCAATGGAACCGTAACTGGTACCAAACATGGCCGTTTTCTTGTTGTAGCCAGGCTTTTTTATAAGGAAAGCCTTTAGACCTGAAGTATGGTCGTATTCATATAGGGTTTCTCCCAATCTCTCATATGCTGTGGTGCGATAATTCATACAGCCCCCTCCTCTCCGGCTTTGTTGCCATCGGGTTTCAGGAAATAAACGGTATCCAATTGGACTTTCTGGGCGACGCGAACCACATCGTCAAGTGTAACACTCTTAAACTTCTCAGCCATGGATTCAAAATCCTCGCCGCTTTCAGTCAGATGCTGGCTTAGGAAGAAATCAACAATGGCACCCTGGCTGTCCTGCATGGACTTCATACCTGTTTCCAGGGCATTCAAGGAAGCACTGATTTCTTCCTTTGAAATATTGCCCTTTTTCATGTCTTCAACCTGTTTTAAGATGATCTCCTCGGCCTTAGCGCGATTCTCAGCCTCAATTCCGCTCATGATCACCAGAAGCCCTTTATATTTTTCAAGCACGGACTGGGCATAATAGGCTAAACTCGCTTTTTCTCTGACGTTTTGAAAGAGCTTGGAGTGAATATCACCACCCAGAATACCATTATACACAACCATGGGATAGTAATCCGGTGAAGACGGCTCCACATGGGTACGAAAACCCATGCACAATTTGCCTTGACTGACATCCATACTCTCATCAACCCGTTTTATCTCCTGAACCTTTTTTTGGATACAAGTGGGCTCAAGCTTTCTGATATCAGCCCTGCCCGTGGCAAGAAAGTTGTCCATCAAGCGTTGAATGCTGTTATCATCAACCTGCCCGGATATATAGACATAGGCAGGGTACGTATGCACCATTTCCTCGTAATAGGTCAATGTATTTTGGGGGGTCAATAGCAGAACATCCTCCTCCAAGCCGTCATCAGGAATAGAATAGGGCTCGCCACTGCACATTTCTTCAATACATCGGGCAAAGGAAAACCGCATTTTATCGTTTACCCTGCTCCGGATGTAATCCACCATATTGTCGCGCTCTTGCTTAAAAAGAGATTTTTTAAAGCCGCCATCCTCTATCAGCGGATTCTCAAGCATACACATCAAAAGCTTGCTGCATTCATCAAAGAGCCTTTCGTCACCACTGGTAAAGCGGTCCGAAATATGGGACATGTGAAAGCCGACAAACTGCAGCTCCCCCTTTTTTATAACGCCCCCATCAAGATCTGCACCATAGAGCTCTTCAAGCTTTTTCTCGAGTTCTTTCACACCCGGATAGCTCTCGCAGCCTCTTCTCATCATAAGAGGCAGGATTGCATTACCGCTGGCCCTCTCTTTTTTTAAATTATCTGCGAAAAAGAGGTCCACACGTGATGTTTTGAATTTATCAGAGAGGATGCGATAAAAGGTAATACCATTTTTAACCGCAAGCCTCTCTGCCGTTGTTTTCCCGGTAGGAGATCCCATTTCAAACTCCCTCCTTATTGCTTTTATCGTCCGTCCCCTGTATTTTTTCTTTTTACTGCACTATTATACCTTAATGCCCGCCATTTATGGGAACTAACTTGTAAAATTAGAATTCAATTAGAGCTCTATTAAACTATTCCTTACAACCTTGTTGTCCCTCACTGAATCTGATATATTCTAGTAAGTCTCCATAAAATCCCAGGCGGTGTAATATGACACGTGCAGATTATTTGTTGAACCTTTACGATGCTTTAGATGATTTACCGAGCCAAGTAAGGACTGATATTATCAGTGAATACCAGGAATATTTCAAATCTGAAGAGGAAAAGGGCCGAACAGAAGAGAATGTCATAGCCTCTTTGGGGGATCCTATTGCTTTAGCTGACGTCATTAAAAGCAGAAGAGGATATAACCCTCATTCCGGTGCCTCTCAACAAAACCCCGATCCTTTTCAGCAAAATCCCGACCCTTTCCAACAAAACCATAGCTCCTCTCAATATAACGCCCGCCCCCGGCGATTCTCTTTTTGGAGGGTTGCGGTATGGATTATAGTTGCGACATCTCTTATAAGCGTGGTGGCAGGAGCCGGTTTAACCGTAAAAAAAACAGGAGGAGGATGGAATATGAGCTTTTTAGGTATCGGGGCCCAATACAATGTAGATGAAGTGATTGAAGTTAATTGGGAAAACGCCAAGACTATTGAAATTTATACAATAAGTTCGGACACCACACTTTTTGCAGTAAATTCGGAAAGAGTAAAGGCCGCCTTGACAGGAAAGGTTTGGACATCAAATCCGGATGCTGTTCCAACCCTTGATGTTAAACAATCCGGCGATGTGATCACCATTGTTGAAAGCAGGCAGAATCAGGGCATCAGCCTCTTTTCTTCAAGCAGCGTCAAACTGGATATCAGCATTCCCCAAAGCTTTAGCGGCACTTTAGTCTACAAGGGCAAATCAGGCAACTTCACCACATCAAATCTCAAGCTCCAACGCTTGATGCTGGACCTGTCCTCAGGGGATGTTGACCTAAACAATATTGCCGTAATTGATGACTTAAATCTGTCTATGAAATCCGGTGATATAGAAATTAATGGTCTTGCCGCAAAATCAGCCTATTTACAATCGTCCTCAGGAGATCAAGAAGTAATGAATTTCTCAGTTTCAGAGGCTATTCAAATTTTCTCCAGCTCCGGCGATATCACGCTGGAAAACATGACATGCAGCCAAATGAAGCTGGAAAGCACTTCGGGTGATATCGAAGGCCGTAAGTGTTTCGTTGACCTGATTGAAGCTAACAGCACCTCAGGTGACTTCACCCTAAAGGATTTGGAGGGCGCTGCACGGGTTCAGCTTACATCCGGTAATATTGAGGTCCATTCAAACAAGCTTGTGGGAGAGTTCAGCCTCTCGTCCACCAGTGGCGATATAAAGCTCTCAGCTCCTTCCGATAGCGGGTTTAATCTGGATGCCAGAACGACCTCGGGCGACATAAAATGCGCATTTAATTTGGATAATGAAAACAAAAAGGAAAAAGAATTGCAAGGGGCCCACGGAGATGGCGAAGTGCTTGTCACGTTAAACACTGTATCGGGTGACATACGTATTACAAAAAAATAAGGGATCTTTAAATGCAAAAGACCAAACCCCTGTAGACCAAGGATGAGGTATAGCAAAACGTCACGTGTAACACCCTCGTGACGTTTTGCTTTTTAACCACTTTAGATGGAATTAATGAAATAGCAGCTGTGCACTTTCAGATCACAATGTTATCCTTAGATCTGCCAGCTTCCCAGATACTTTTTTTGTTCCTCTGTAAGCGTATCGATTTGGATACCCATGCTTTCAAGCTTTTGGGCGGCTATTTTTTGGTCGATGCTCTCCGGAATACTGAAGACCCCTGG
>JAEYPI010000288.1 GCA_023410885.1 Bacillota bacterium | reverse complement strand
TGGTTGCAGAAAAATAAGCATCGGGAATAAGTCCGGTATTTTCTTTGATGTACTCGGTCAAGCCCCTGTTTTTGAGATCATCCACTAATTTGGCGGTACGCCGGCATTGCCAGACAATGGCGTTATAAATAGGCCGCCCGGTGTTTTTATCCCATAGCACCGTCGTTTCTCGCTGATTGGTGATACCGATTGCGGCAATATCCTTTATGTTGATATTGCTTTGGGCTATCACCTCAACCATGACGGCATATTGGGAAGAATAAATTTCAAGAGGGTCATGCTCCACCCAACCCTGTTTGGGATAAATCTGTTTAAATTCCTTTTGAGCCATTTGAATTATGTTTTGACGCTCGTCAAACAAAATCGCTCTGGAGCTGGTCGTCCCTTGGTCTAATGCCAAAATATATTTTCCCATATTCATGACCTGCCTTTTTATTAAATAATTGGTTGGTTGACTAAAGTTTTAAAAAAGCACTAATTTAATTTGAACATACTTCATTTACCAGAGTCAAGAGGAGTCAGGGGGACGGTTCTCTGACTCCTTTTTTGGCTGAGGAGTCAGAGAACCGTCCCCTGACTCCAAATAGCTCGGGTTGCCACAAAGTTGATACCTGTGCCGGATATATCTTTAAGTACAGTTTGACCCTCAGTAACGGGAGCCTGCAAGGTCACATCATTTAAAAGCGCCATAGCCTCCATGATTTTACCCTTTGGCAGTGGGCTATCTGTTTTGACAGGACATCGGTGGTGAAGCCCTCCCTCAACGCGCACCGTGGAGGTAATAACACGGGTAGGGTTTGTCAGCTCTTCTTTGGCGTACTTTTCACCTCTTGAGCAGGAATGGCCCAGCACCGAATAATCTTTTGTTTCATCCACCTGAAGATGACAGCCTTTGGGACACACAATACAAATTAGCTCCTTCATTGTTTTCACCGCCCTTCCCTAACCGATATGGATAGCTCACCCTGCGCCTGATCAAGAAGCTTCTTGGAAAGCAAAAGCTGTTCCATTTCACCGGGTGCAAGATTTTGCTTTGGAAACTTGGCCAGTAGTTCTTCACCTGAATAAACAAAAACGGTGCTCTTTTGAAAAACGCGATTAACCCGGAAAAATAAATTTATCCCTTTGTCCACCTTGTTAAGCCGAACCTTTTGAGGAACGGTATAGGTAACCCCCTCACCGTTTTTAAATTCTAAAATATCGTCATGCGCCCATTCACCCTCCTTGACATAGCGCGCTGCAGCATGGCCGGCCCTTTGGCTTTCAGCCGTTACAAAGTCCACCAGATCATGGACATGAACCACATTGCCGCAGGCAAAGATACCCGGAACGGAGGTTTCCATATTTTCATAGACAAAGGGGCCATTGGTGCGCGGGTCCATCCTTATGCCGGCTTTCTGTGACAATTCATTCTCAGGAATTAAGCCTACGGACAGGAGAATCGTATCACAATCAAATAGGATTTCCGTACCCGGTATGGGTTTTCTGTTTTCATCGACCTTCATGACCACAACCTGCTCAACTCTACTTTTGCCTTTTATATCCACTATGGTATGGGAGAGGTAGAGCGGTATATCGTAATCCTCAAGGCACTGAACAATATTTCGTGTCAATCCGCCAGAATAGGGCATTATTTCAACGCAAGCCAGAACCTTAGCTCCTTCGAGGGTCATTCGCCGCGCCATAATAAGCCCGATATCCCCCGACCCCAGAATGATGATCCGTTTTCCCACCATATAGCCTTCCATATTGACATAGCGTTGGGCTGCACCTGCTGTGAATATACCGGCAGGCCGATCACCAGGAATGGCGATGGCACCCCGGGTACGCTCTCTGCATCCCATGGCTAATAGGACAGCTTTGGCCTTTAAAATCTGATAGCCATCGACAGTATTGACAATATGAACTTCCTTATCTTCCGTTACATCTAAAACCATAGTGTCCAGCTTGATCTCAATAGTGGTTTGCCCACTCATTCTGATAAAGCGTCCGGCATATTCGGGTCCCGTCAGCTCCTCTTTGAAATAATGCAAACCAAAGCCATTATGAATACATTGATTGAGAATGCCTCCTAGTTCTTTTTCACGCTCAATAATGAGAATTTTTTCAAGGCCATCCTCATAAGCTGCATAGGCTGCTGCAAGACCAGCCGGGCCGCCGCCGATTACGATTAAATCATACATGCCTGTTACCTCCTGACTTGGTTTCTCCTGTGATCATATAACTCCCTGCTTTATCCTGAAGGATGCTTTCAGGTGGTAACTTTAATTCCCTTGATAAAATCTCCAGAACACGAGGTCCACAGAAACCGCCCTGGCAACGCCCAAGGCCAGCATTGCAGCGACGTTTCACGCCATCTATAGAAACGGGTGTCAGAGGTGAATGAATGGCGTCTATAATCTCCCCCTCGGTGATGGTTTCACAGCGGCAAATCACTCTGCCATAAGCCGGATTTTTGGCAATGAGAGTGTTTTTTTCGTCCATTGAAAGCTCGTGGAAGCGAACCTTTTTCCTTGTTAAAACCAGTGCTTCCTTTTCTCTGAGCACCAGACCTTTACCATTAAGAAGGCCAGCCAGCATTTTAGCAATGGCGGGCGCACAGGTAAGGCCCGGTGATTTGATACCTGCCAGATCAAAGAAATTTGCAGCCTCTTTGGATTCTTCTATCAGAAAATCATCCACCCCCTCCAAAACTGCTCTTAGACCTGCAAAATTCCGTACCGATTCTCTAAAATTAATGGAGGGAATGGATTTGAGCGCCATCTTCTTGACAAAAGCAAGACCCTGGGCGGTGGTGGACACATCCTCCTTATCCTCTATAGCTTTAGCATCGGGTCCTACAATGAGATTGCCGTGAATGGCAGGAGAAACCAGAACACCTTTCCCATCCTTGGTGGGACATTGGAACAGGACGAAATTGGCTTTTGCGCCTTCTCCCTTGTCCAGCATGTAGTACTCGCCTTTATTGGGCTGAATGCGCAATTGATTACTGTCAACCTTATTGTGAATTTCATCACTATGGACCCCTGCCGCATTTACCACATAGCAACCTTCATAAAGGCCTCCAGAGGTCTGAACCCGGTAACCACCCTCTATTTTTTCAATGCCATGCACCTCATGGTTAAGAAAGATCTGAACACCGTTTTTAATAGCGGTTTCAGCCATAGCCAGCGTATATTCCCAAGGGTTGATAATACCCGCAGTAGGTGCATATAGAGCGCCTACGACCTCATGGCTTAAATAGGACTCCATCTGACGTGCCTCATCACCACTCAAGAGCTGTAGCTTCGGTACACCATTGGCTATACCACGGTCGTAGAGCTTTTGAAGTACGGGTAGCTCCTCCTCTGTAAAAGCCAGTACCATGGAGCCTGTTCTTTTATAAGGAACGTCCAGGTGTTTGCACAAGGCTTCCGTTAGCCTGGCTCCCTCTACATTGAGTTTTGCCATCAGAGTGCCCGGTTTGGGATCATATCCTGCGTGGATGATTCCACTGTTGGCGCGGGTTGTACCGCATGCAACATCGTTCTCCTTCTCCAACACTGCAACTGAAATCTGGTACTTTGACAATTCATAGGCCACTGCTGCACCAATAACACCACAGCCCACAATGATAACGTCAAACATGCTTCTGCCTCCAAACATATTGCTAAACTTAGGTTGTACCTTACTTATTTTTTGCGGAAAAACAAAAAAGAGCATGCAAAAACAGCTGTTTCCAACTGTATCTGCCATGCTCAAAATCTCCAAGTAGATACACAACTTTATTCAACTAAGACTATTATAGGACACAAGGGGAAGGATGTCAAAAGAATATCCTTTACATCCGGATCCCATTCCATAGCCGTCCCTTTACTCCCCAAAATTACATAAACCATACCGCACTGGCTGTAGAAGAAATGGCGATAGCTCCTGCCCCCAAAGCCATCACAATATCTTCCTTATCACGCATAAGACCACCGGCTACAATGGGGATTTGAATGTCGGAGGCCAGCTCCTTGATTATTTTTGGCATGACACCCGGCAGAATTTCAACCAGATCCACACAATCCAAGCTGGTATGCTTCTGGACATTGGCAAGAGCCATCGAGTCAAGAATAAAAAAACGCTGCACGGTTAAAAGCCCCCTGCTTTTGGCGTAACGCACCAAGGTTTGCTTGGTTGAGATAACACCGTCAGCCCGGGTGTTTTTAACCAGAAAATCCACAGCGATTTCTTTTGCAGACAACCCGCCAACCAGATCCAGATGAACGAATGCAACCTTGCCTGCATTTTTAACTCTTTCTACGATATCAGCAATATTCAGAATATCTCCAAAAAGGATAAAAACTACCTTGCTACTGCAGGCCAGGCAATTTTCCAAACCTTCCATGCTCTTTACAGCCGCAATGACAGGAATATCCTCCAAAAGTCCCAAAAGCTCCGACGTTTTCATCGCAATCCCTCTTTTCAGTGCTAGTATACCATAATAAATATAGACACTGCCACTTAAATGGTTTCAGGTTGATCCTTGACAGTCATAGGGCCCTGTCGTATAATAGATCGTGCATTTATGCG
>JAEYPI010000271.1 GCA_023410885.1 Bacillota bacterium | reverse complement strand
AACTTGCCCCCAACTTGCCCCAAGAACCGTCCCCAAATTAATCATTTCATGATATAATAGCTTTACTTATTTAAAGAGAATGAGGTTTTTTTAATGCAATTTGAGGTTGTGAAAGACATCCTGCTGTCCGATACATTAGTCCCGGACATTTTTTTAAGCGATTATATGCCCCGCATTCCTTCGGATGCGGTTAAAGTGTATCTTTATTGTATTTTTTTGAGCAAATACAAAAAAGAGGCACGGCCCGAGGACCTGGCGGCTAAGCTGGATCTTTCTGTAGATACTGTTAATGCGGCTTTTTTAATATTGGAGCAGGAGGAGCTTATCGTTCGAACACCCCAAGTCATCTCTCTGACTGATATTAAGGAAATGGCCCTTAATAAGCTATATAAACGTAAGACAACATCGGATGCCGACCAAGCCATTCAGAAGTCGGTTACCCATATTAAGCGGAACCAATGTATAGATTCCATCAATAAAATGTTTTTTCAGGGCATTATGGCCCCAAGCTGGTATACCGCCATTGATAACTGGTTCTTGTCCTTTAAATTTGACGAGGATGTCATGGTAAGCCTTTTTAAGTATTGCTATGACAATAATGCCTTGAACGTCAAGTACATAGAAAAAGTGGGCGCTACCTGGTCCCAAAAAGGGATCACCAGTCATTGGGAGCTTGAAAAGTACATGGAGACCTGTGAAAGAACCAAGACCATTGGCCGAACCATTGCGCAGGCCCTCAGGCTGGGAAGAAAGCTCACCTCTTATGAGGAGAAGTATCTGGAAATTTGGCTTAATGAATATGGTTATGATATGGTGTTGATTGAAGAAGCACTGGAGCGCACAGCCGGTAAGTCCAACCCCAATTTTAAGTATATCCACAGCATTTTGACCTCCTGGTATAAGGAGGGCATAAAGAGCCGGGAGCAGCTTAAAGCCTATCTTGACGCCGCCCCTGCAAGAAATGCCCGCAAAGAGGAGGCACCGGGCAAAGTGGCCCGTCGCAATAATTTCCAACAACGTCAATATGATGACGATTTTTATGATAGGCTCCAGCAAACCACCCGGAAAGGATAGTGCAAATGGCTGAAATCAGGCGAAATCTTGAACAAACCTTTGCCATGAGGCGTGAAAAAGCGTTGAGAGAGGCTGAAAGACGTAAACAAGAGGTTCAGGAAAAAATCCCGGAGCTCACTTCTCTTGATGCAAAAATTACACTCGCCGGGATTCGCTATGCCCGCACCGTCCTCTCAGAAAAGGGACCGGACTCTGATGCCAATACCCTTTCAGAGAAGATTAGCCAGCTCAACGAGCAAAAGGCCACGTTGCTTTTAGAGCATCATCTGCCTGCAGATTACATGGACCCCAGGTTTGAGTGTCCGGTCTGCGAGGATCGTGGTTATATAACGGATCGTGCCAATGGCACCTCTTACCCCTGCACCTGTTATCAAAACCTCTACTTGGAGAAGCTCTATGCGTTTTCCAATCTGTTGGACGACGGGCAGACCGGATTTTCACATTTTAATGAAGCCTACTTTTCTGAAACACCTGACAAGAGGAAATATCAGTCCGAAACAGCGCCCCGAGACCAAATCCAATGTATTCGGAACTGTTGCATGGCGTTCATTCACAATATTGGCCAACCGGAAGCCCAAAATCTCTACTTTTTTGGACCCACAGGAACGGGAAAAACCTTCATGGCCAAAAGTGTAGGCCTCGAGCTGCTCAAAAAAGGGTATACTGTCCTTTATCTTTCGGCCACTTCCCTTTTTTCGATTATTCGGCAATACCGTCTCAATCCAGAACACGCTGGCTCGGACGATGAGCAGGCCTATAAGAATCTTTTTACTGTCAATCTGCTCATATTGGATGATCTGGGCACCGAACCCGGAAGTGATGCCCGCTACGCTGAGCTATTAACCCTCCTTGAGCTTCGGAAGGCACGGGATAAAAACCACCCAGCAAAGACAATTATTTCATCAAACCTTGATGTAAAACGTCTTTTCCAAGAATATAACGAAAGAATTGCCTCCCGTATTGTAGGAGAGTTCAATACCCTCCATTTTATAGGCGATGATATTCGTATCCTGAAAAAAATCGATGGCTTTTCTGCCTGCTAAAGTCTGGCTAAAAAAAGCCTTTCACGACATCTACTTACTTTTTCCCTGCTATGTCATTAAAAAGGGCTGTTGCTTCTGCAACAGCCCTTTTTTGATTCAGGTTACATGGTTAATGTTCCCTCTTCTGAATTGATAATGATGAGTACCTGTACTTCTGCGCCTGTGTTGGCATCAATATAAACGAGAAAATCTTTGTCATCAACCTTGCCGGTGAACTCATGGCATAGAATTTCAGTTCCGTAGTTGGTGGGAATGAGAGAAAGACCGGAATATTTTACACTATCGCCCCGGGTAACCTTCTCTCTGGCCTGAGCCTCTGTAATTTTAGGTGTTCCCAGGTTTCGGTCCCTGTGGTTCATGTAGTATCCGTTAGCTTCAAAACCCACAATCTCTCCATCGTCCAAGGCGACCTTCACCTTGATCAAGTCCGGATAGTAAGTGATACCGTTTTCTGTATAAGCATAGTTGATGACAGCCATACCGTCGGATTTAAGATAATAGGACTCCTTCATATTGGGAAAACCGCGACTTTTCAAAAAGTCTCTTCCAATATCCTTGGCCTTATTAATATCAATGGTGTTCTGCCCAATATCCCTGTTAAACAGGTACCACGTCACATGGCCGCCCTTAACCGAAACATCGGCCTCTGCAACACTGTTGTTTTTATGGCCACTGACTTCCATTCTGAAATTATAGGTATTAATAATCCCATTATTATTGTCTGCAAGCTTCTTAACATTGCGGACCTTATCTTTGCCAAGGAAATTTGAAAGGCTGTCAATGGCTTGATTCTCCGTCACATTATCCCCTAAAAGGCCTATGGCTTTTCTATTCTGCATATGCTCAGAAAAGGGACCATCATAAATAAGCGTTGGCATCTCCTGAAAGCTTTTATCAATATTGTCAAAGGTCATGGGTTTGTCTTGAGAGCCATTAACATTACTGTCCACAGGCATCTCCTCAGAGGTTTTTTTCATATCCTCGGTGGTCTCCTTGGACACATTCTCCCATTTGAAATTGCCATTGGAGAGATCGGACTTAAGCTCATTAAGGCCGTCCTCAAGGGTTACAGAAAATTTGTGGAGGCTTTCCAGGGTTTTCATTTGATCATCACTTATAGGCTTACCCTGCACATTCTGCCTGGATATGGTCTGTGAAAGATCGGATACCTGCGCTAAGAATTTCTCGGTATTTGAAAGAACTCCCACTGATAGAGGAAGCTGTCCTAAGTTGCTGGAAGCCGCATTTGCATCCCGCCAGACATCATTTAAGGTTGAGGCCGTGAGCTCCATGGATGAGGTCATCCTCGCCTTCAAAAGCATGAGCTCGACATTTTGAACATATCCCACCAATTCATAAAAAGCCCTATTGTAAGTGTTATCTAGCTCTCTTCTTAGCTGGACTGCTCTGCTATATTGGTACGCACCAAAAAGGGTGGTCAAAAGCAGGACAACAATGATTGTATTCTTAGATCTGTTCTTGGCCAAGATTGCGTAAAAGGCCTTCATATTATGACGAGTATCTTTTTCTTCCATAAACGTTTCCCGTGCCTTTCCTAAAGTTAAATGAGCCTTAATTACCAAAATTATGTTTTCCGATTTTAACTACAATTTTTCTTGACCAAATCCACTTGCTCGTGGCCGTTGCAGGGTTCCAATAATAGAGACAGCCATTGGAAGGGTCCCATCCGTTAATGGCATCCCTTGCCGCCTTTACAACGGATGACTTGGGATCGATAGGAACATTTATCTGTCCGTCTGAAACGGCAGTAAATGCACCGGGCTGATAGATAACACCTGCAATGGAATTTGGAAAATTAGGCGATTCAACACGATTAAGAATGACAGCACCCACTGCCACCTGACCCTCGTAGGGCTCCCCTCGTGCTTCACCATTAATCGCTCTGGCCAGAAGCTGCTCATCACTTACTCTTCCAGAAGTTCCTTCCCCCAGGCTGGTCTGAGGCCAAAGGGCAACTGAAAAAGCAATCAGTAGCGTCACGATAATCAGAAATTTATTATTAATCTTTTTCATCTTATTATCACCTCAAAAGATATTCTCTCAAGATTCCTATAGAATTATCCAATAAAAATGAAAAACCTAACTTGATTCAACGAAGCAGTTCCTTCCAAAAAAAATCAGAGACCATTAAGATCTCCGATTTTCATTACTCCTACCTACTTTAATTTGACTTCCCATATGTGTTTGTGGCTATAGCTTAATTTGATGCATATCCTGGCCAAAAATAGCCTGTGCCAGCTCAAACTCACGTTGTCTGCAAGTAAAGAAAAAGATTTGGCGTTCTTTGGCCATGTCCTTTAAAAACTCAAAGGCACCTTTTACTCGGTCTTCGTCATATTGGGCAAAGGGCTCATCTAAGAATATGGGGAGGGGCTCTCTGTCTTTCTCAAGGAGACGGACGGCTGCAAGGCGCATACTGAAATAGACCTGATCGATAGTTCCCCCGCTTAAGCGGCTGACAGGAATGAGTTCATCGGTCTCAGCAGCCTCTACATAAATCTGGTGCTCATCATTGGTGCGAACGTTCCGATAGCGGCCCCCAGTCAAAGAACCCATAATAAGGCTCATTTCCTCATTAAGGGCGGGAATATAGTCCTGCTGAAGCTTCAAAGCCACATGACTTAAAACCTGACCGGCAAGAGTCAGACTTGATCCCACTTTCTCAAGACCTTCTTTTCTTTTTTGAAGCAATGCAAGCTCTTCAAGGATACCGGCCAATTCACCTTCCTTAGGCGCCTGCTCCAGACGTGTTCTGAGGGCGGTTATATCCAATTGAACAGCATTCACTCTATGTTCCAAGTCTTTTATCTCTTTATCAAGCTGTAAGGGCTCCAAATCATCGGAGGTACTTGAGTTGTTGATTCCTCCTTGATCGGGAACAATTGAAACTAGCTCTCTCAATTCGTTAAGCGACTTAATAGGCTTTTGGGAAAGGGCTCCGGCTTCTCTTAACAGATGCTCGCCATTATCTTCAAGTCCTTTTTTCCTGGCAAGCAGGACCTTTTGATCTTCCTTGGTTTTTCTTAGATTTTCAACACCTTGCATCAAGGCTTCGATCACAACGGTTTTATCTGCCTCTTCCAGGTACAGTTTATCTACTCCCGGCAAATTCATTAATTGTGTGTGATAATCCTCAACCTGGCAGTTGAGTGTGTCCAAATATTTCTGGGTCTCTAAAATCTGCTGGGCCATATTGTCCATTTGGTTCCTGAGCTTTAACTGGTTTTCTCTATATTGAATATACTCGGTCATCCCGGTAAATCCGGCATTAATGAGGGCACGATTTAGGCCTTGGGCTTCAGAAGGAATATGAGCCTGATTCGGGGCTTTTTTTAAATGGGTGATAAAAAGGATAATCCCTGAAATAACAATGATGAATAGAACAAGAGCCAAAAAGATGGGAGACGGTTTTGCAAGAAAGGCTCCCATTAAGAGAAGGGTCAAAAGCCCTGCGATAAAAATGACGGGTTTTGTCCAAGCAGGCTTGCCCGGTGTGCTTTGAATCCTGTTCTGACTACGTGACTTTCTGGTATTGGTTTCCTTTATATAAGAATAGTTTTTGATGCCTTCCTCTACAAGCCCCATTTTCCTTTGAAACAATTCTTCCGTATCCATGGACTCTTTTAGAGTCTCAAGCCTGCCATGCAAATCTCTTAAACGGGAGGTCTCAAATTCCAAGGTGTCATAAGCCTGTTTTTCATGATGAATTAAAACCATGGCCTTTGAGATTTGATCCTCGGTTATACCCTCAAAATCTTTAAGTTCAGAAAGTGTCGCATTACACGCCCTAAGGCCGTAATCAATGAGATCGGTTTCCTCTTGAAGCTTAATAAGCTCATGTTTTAATGCCTTTAGCCTGCCCAGCTTTTCTCTGTCTTTTTGCCTCATCTTGCCTTCAAGATTTTTTATCAAAGTCTTCAACAGATTTTTCTTCTCATAAAGGGCTGACGCCGTATCCAGATATCGCTCATTCAAGGCGATGATGGCCTGTTTACTTTGTTCCAGTTCAGCAATCCGGATATTCACCTTGTCCAGAGGCCGAGTGGTCGTTCTTCCTGTCCCCACCCTCTCAAGTAGCGTAGATTCAAGGGCATTGATGGCTCGCGTAAGTGAAAGCTCCTCACTCCCGGTTGCATTTAGGTTGGAAAGCTTTTCAACCAGCGCTTTCCACCCATCTTCTTCGACGACACATTGCATTTGACGAATAAAAGCACTACGTTCAAAGGTCACTTCATCAAGACCTAAATGCTCCTCGGCAAACTTGGGTCCTATGTCTTTGTCCTGAGGAAACCTAAGCGTCAGATTATTAGCGCCGCCATCGTAGATATTGGTGGTTCCCTTGTCAAAATTACGACCAATCCGATAAAGGGTCCCATCCCGTAGGGTATATTCTAAAACGCCGGCATATTGGCTGGCGACCCAAGGCTTATAGTGCCTTGAGGGAGGAAGACTACCGTCTTTGGCTCTTCGGCCGCCCTTCTGCCCATAAAGCATGGCATAAATAAAAGCCTGAAGGGTGGATTTACCCGACTCATTATTCTCATAAATGATATTAAAGCCCTCTCCAGCAGAGGCTTTATACTGATTAAATTTTCCATAGCCCTTAATGTCCCATGACGTGATTTTCATTACTCACTCCTATAGTTCGCGCCACCACTCGATTTTCCCGTTTTGAAGAGCTTCCAGCCCATAGAGCAGTGCAAGGCTCAATTTCTCTTTTTCCAACGTGAGGGCCTCATTTTCCGGTTCCTGTTCCAAAGCAGAATCAATCTTATAAATCCGCTGCTGCATTTCTCGATAGAAGGCCCCCTTTAAGGAAGGATCTATTTCAAGCGCTTCAAAATCAAAGGCCTTTTGGGTATCATCCAGTATTTTTAAATACAGCCATTCTTCATCAAATAGAGCGGTAAGGGTATCGGGATCAGGTACAAGATCGGTTTGTCCTTTTAAAGTGATACGGGTGATGTCCCGACCGGGGTCCAAGCCTTCGAGAACGCCCAATAACCTCATTTTTACTTCTTCAAGGGTCTTGCAACCGGTAATATCTATCATTTTGTCGTGATAGGTCCGTATAGCCGTTTCAAAATACCGGGCATCTATATTTAACTGTCCCTGTGCTTTATCAAGCGTAACCAAAAAAGCACCATGGACACCGGTCTCGTCAAAGCCCAAGGGTTCAGGGCTTCCGGGATTGAAGGCCTTTTTCAGGGAATAATCCTCTCGTAGGGAATGGAAATGTCCCAGGGCGTAATAATCATAGCCCAAGGCCTCAAGCTCCTTTGAAGTTACAGGCTTGTAGGCATGTTCCGTAAAGTCCAGATCAAGTGTTCCGTGAAGCATCAGAATATTAAAATACCCTTCAAGGGGCGGCGGCACCTTGGAAAGATCAGGTTTGTCTTCTTTAAAGGAGGAAAACCCTATGCCATAGAGGTTGACACGCAAATCTTCAAGAATCAGCGATGGCTGCTCCAATGAAAGAATAGAGACGTTAGTTGGCCACTCCCAGGTTCGATACCAGGAGTTTAAAAGGTAGGGATCATGATTGCCCGGTACGATTATAACGGGTACTTTGACCTCTGAAAGCTTCATATGGAGCCAGTCCATAGTCCTCTTCGAAAGGGTGTGGTGTTCATATAAATCGCCTGCGATTAAGAGGAGATCTGCCTTTTCATCCTTGAGCCGTTCAAGGATATTGGAAAAAGCACTTCGAATATCCTTACGCCGGGTTTCGGCGTACATATCCCGGCCATATTCCTTGAAAGGCGCATCCAAATGAAGATCCGCACAATGTACAAGCTTTAGTGTTTTCAAGAATTGACTCCCCCTATAGCAATATCACGGCTTGTGCTGCTGCATAATCCCGGCTGTGGGTAAGGCTGATGTCCATGGCTTTGGCTCCCATGGCCTCAAAAACACGCCTGGCTTCCCCATGGAGAACTACCGAAGGCTTCCCTTCTGCTCCACTGACAACCTCTATATCTATTAAAGACACCCCTTTGGCAATACCTGTCCCGAGGGCCTTTGCCACAGCCTCCTTGGCACAGAAACGAACGGCATAGCTTTGAAGCGCTGCCTTGCCCCTGGCCTCACAATAAGCCTTTTCTCCCGAGGTGAAGACCTTGTTTTTAAAGCTCTCGCCGTGCTGTGAAAGGGCTCTTTCCATCCGGTCAAGCTCGATCATATCCAGACCGCACCGCACACCCATATTTGATCTCCTTGTGGACTGCAGATATACGACAATAGTAAAAGAGCACAGGCTCTTCTCATCACCTGTACTCAAAGCTGGCGTCCCGTATAGGAATCGAACCCATATTAATGGAACCGGAATCCATCGTCTTATCCATTAGACTAACGGGACCTATTATGGCCTTCATAAAGAGGGCACACATTATTATATCCTCTTTACGAAGTGATTTCAAGCCTGAGCTTGACACAGTCTTAAATCATCATGCGCTTAGGCCTTTGACCTTCCTTAAGCCCATAAGTTTCATCAGGTCAGTTTTAGGATTAGTCCCTGAAAAAAGGATCCAACAAAAAGAATCGCTTCTCCGCTCATTTGCATCCAAAAATAGGTCGTTAGAACCAAAATAAGCTTACCAAACACTTGAAGCCGCGTTTTTATACTCAAGGTCCTATAGAGGATACCCAGTTGAATATAGGGCATGAAATTAATGATGATCAATAATATGGAAAACAGCAATCGCACAGAGGGTGCCGATGAGGCATCAATGGTTTCCCAATTGATCCCGGAGTAGGTAATGAAAACAGACGGAAGGATGATAAAAAGGTGGGACAGGGCATAGGATTTCATCAGAATGACCGGCAGCCAATTGCTGACATGGGCACCACTGCGCTTTCCGATCATGACTGCGAACTCAGCAATGGGTACCATGGTACAAATCAAATCAATGGCGCCCACCATAAATGAAAACAAAAGAAAAACCAGAAGCCTTAACACCAGTTCCAGCACATTTCCTTTAAACAAACCGGCCTTAAGCATATTCTGGAAAAAAAACATATCATAAACGCCTACAAAAAGAAAAGCGAGAAGCAAGCTCTGTAATCGGATAGAAAGTTTTTTATGAACCCAAACCGGCAGTAGAAAAAAATCCAAAGGGCTCGCTGGTATTTCGTTGACCTTACCCATATCGTCATCCTTTTAATTACAATGCATCTATTTTAGCACAGCCAGAGTTGCTTATCAATGACAAGTCCATCTCTTTTCCATGTTGAAGGCTCTGGGTGGCCTGAGGGATCTTTTAACCTCTTCCCTCCCTCTATTTCAGCCCCTGGGGTTGGCTGTATTGACTTTTCCACTCCTCATACTGGGTTATTTGCTTCAAGTTACGCTCAAAGATATTGAAAATATTCTTATCAGCAAAGTTGCTTGCCCATACGCAGGCTCCGCCCAGGTTATATTTATGTACTAAAGAGGTCTTCATATTGACTGCGTCGGCGTCCTCAAGCCACATTTTATAGGTCTTTCCATCCTTTTCATAATTGGCGTGATACTGGCCAGACACCTCATTCCAAGCGACAACCGCTTCATTTTCCTCAACTTCCTTCCAGGCACTGGTTACATTCAAGGCCCGTGAAGCCACTTTTGTCTTTCCGTCGGCGGTTTCCTCCGTCCAAACCCTTGTATATAACGGTATACCCAGAAGCAGCTTTGAGGCCGGAACCTCTTGTAAGGTCTTTCTAAGATTCTCCTCAACCCAGGTCAATTCAGCTGTAGAACCCGCTTTGGGACTTGTGGACCAGTGCTGGTCATAGGTCATGAGACAGACATAGTCCACACTTTCTGCCAGCGCTTTTCGATCAAAGCACTTGGACCAGGTATCACTGCCGTCAGGAACGGTAACATCCACCGAGACAAAGAGGCCCTGTTCCTTTGCTAAGGGGTAGAATTCTCTAACAAACTGGGTATAAGCATCCTTATCCCTTTTGTAGATATTTTCAAAATCGATATTAATCCCATCCAACTTATATAGGGCGGCATAGGCCAAAATATTACGAATGATTTCCTGTCTGGTATCCGAATTATTGAGAATAATGCTGGTTCCTTCTATATCACTAAAGGCGTTGGAGAAAAGGGCCCAGACCTGCCACCCGTTTTGATGGGCGTTTTCGACATATTCAGGTGTCGCCCTGTTCTTAATGGTTCCCTTCCTGTCCACAATCTCAAACCAGGTAGGAGAAATGACATCTATGCCGGGCATAGCTTCCTTGGTAAGCTCGATATTGCGCTTGGAATAAGTCATATCCCAGACTAAATTGATCTTTCCTTCGGTAAGAATAGGTGATTCCTTTTCCAGAAAATCATCTATAAAATATTGACTTCCGGTGACAGTAACCTCATCCTTTTTTACATAGCCAATGGCACCATCATAGGCACGCACCTTATACCATTCTTCATCTTCATCAAAGACAGTCAGGCGATTTTCAAGGCTTTGGCTCACTACCAAGCCTTTTTCACCCTCGCCAATAAATTTCTTTACAATGGGCTCATGAACACTCATGTCCTTTCGTACCACAGTCTTTGCATCCAAGGGCCATGCTGTTCGGTATACGGCATTTTGATCGTCAATAATGACAACATCATTGCTCTGTTCGTAACGGACCGCTACCCCATAAAAATCACATAGAAAATCAATAGGCAGATACAAGGTACCATTTTCCTCAACTGCCGGGAATTTTAACTCCAGGGGCTTCTCATTGACTAAAGCATCTAGGCTACCGGTTTTCATTCTAATCACACGATCCCTTGTGGTGATGGTAATTTTCAAAAGGGCCTCGTCATACCAAAGGTAGGGATCTATATTGTCCTTAATAGCATCAAAGGGCAGGAGAATTTGGCCGTCTTGCAATAAAGGTGGATAGTCCGATCTTATCCAGTTCCCACCGATGACTAGTCGTGTTTCAGGGATATCAAAGGGATCTACCACTGTTTTATTGGGTGAAAAGTGTTTTAACCAAATGGCAAAAGCCCCCGTAACCATTAATAGTAAAACAAGTACAAAGGATAGTTTGGTCAATTTTTTATTTCTCATGCTCTTCCCATCATAAACAAGACTTGGAACCCTTATGCGTCCACGAAAGTGTTTGTCGCGTTCCAATCCGACAAATTAAATGATTTCAACATTATTATACAATATAGATATATGGCAAACCTATGGAAAAATGATGTGAAAAAAAAGGATAAAGAAAAAAGCCGCCAAGCGGCTTTTTATCATATCTAGGTTAATATCTGAAGACTTTTCTGGGACTGAAGGTGTAAAAATGATCAATCATCTGACTGGTTGGCTCAAAGAGAATAACCGTAGGTGCCCCCTGACTCATGTAAATAAACCAGACATCAGCATGTTCAGCATGGGAGGCAAAATCCTTGACATTCTTACATTCCTTTATTTCTCGGGAATACTTGTCGGATTTTACTTTGGCCACCAGCTCAAAATCCTTGCAGTTGGCACTAAATACCCGCTTACGCTTTCTTTGATTAACGATAGCATCAATATCCAGATCGCCATTGGTAACGGCATACTCATACTCAATATTTCGCTTGGTAATTAAAAAATAGGCCAGATAGATAACACCTGCCACTAGAATAGCCGAAAAGCCCGGTACAAGGGCGAACAATAATAGGCTGGCCACAATTGCTGCAATAATAATAGCTGCTATCAGCAGCATATCCATTGTACTTTTTCGCCTTTTGATGATCTTTTCCATAAACATATCCATGTTTCTGTCACCTCTTCTTGAGTATGATTGTAACATACCTCTCCAAAGTGGGCAATCGTGTTTTGTTAATTAGAAAAAGCAAACGCAAGAGTGGCTAACTTTCCTCACATCCCCAGGAAAAATACATCACAAATCTTATCGGCGGCCTGGCAGGTTTGCATGGCTTTAATGATCTGCTGCTCGGTAATCTGGCCGATTATCTCCATCTCCCGGTCAAGGACGTAAATGATGTGAAATCGGTCATAGTCCAGCTTTTGCAGGACATCCCCCAAAGTGCATTCATCCAGAACAATAATGTGGCGGGCCGGATACACGCCCTTGCTGATTATTCTCTGTTTACGGTTTAAAAGGTTCTCAAGCTTCATCATACTTACCGTCTCCTCAAGAAGTCTTGTTCCAGGAAGCATTATGGCTGCAACTAAGAGGCTTGGATTACTGAAAAACACTATTTGTATGAGGCCCACAAGGGCAAGCCCTATTTTAGTAAAAAATGAAAGCCTTTTAACAAGCCTAAAAGTATCGTTACTGCCCACTAGCTTATAAAACACAATAATAAAAATTTGCCCGCCATCTAAAGGGTACATGGGCAAAAGGTTAAAAAGTCCTATGGCTAAATTAGCCTCAAACAAGCTATAAAAAAAACCCTCACCCTTTAGGAAAAGCAATGCCATAAGGAAGTTTCCCATGGGGCCTGCAATATAAATGGCGACTTGGCGTTTAAAGCTTCGTGGTATTCCTTTAAGCCGTGCCCTTATCCCAATGGCCGAGGGTCTGAATGAAAACAGCGCCACGCCGAAAAGCCGCGCTGCAATAGCATGAAAGCATTCATGTAAAAAAATGGCCACCACACAGGCAGCTATAATAGCTATCAGGGTGATCCCCCCAAAAAGCGCGAAGCCTCTTTCCAAACATTCTCTATACCGGTTAAAAGGCTTTTGGGCTCGATATGCGTGTCAACCACCTGTTTTTTTATAAACGTCAGAATAGAGTCCATATCACTTCTTTGCTGCATCAAGACAATAATACCCAACACAGCAAAGCAGGTCAGGGCTTGCTTTATAATCTTGACAGCCAACACCGTGGCGCGGTTATCCTCAATTTCGGCATGATTGGAGGATCCATAGCCATGATGGGTACTCGCATAAGGCGAATTATGAGTATTCTTATGATTTTGTCCGTAGAGCCTTCGGTAAAGGCTCAGGTCAGTCCTTCTAGTGGTGCTGTCCGGAGCAGAATACAGGTCATGTATGGAAGTTGAAGCTCTTTTTGTCCCGGTTGTACCTGAAGAGCTTACTGTACTGGCCCCTGTCTCATCAGAGAGAAAATCCTGCAAAGCGCTTCTCTTGTCACTTTCGATTCTTACCTCTTCTTTTGTATCAAAGTCATAATCCATTAAGGGCTCGGTTAGCCTTATGACGGGTTGGGCTGTTTCATTGGCTTCATTGGGATCGGGTCCTACTCGGCGTCTCTGGATATAGCTTTTATACTTATCCAGGTTGTCAACTTTGGCAGCTTCTATCATGTGATCATCCCTTGTGCATTGTCATCTATTGAATCATATGAGGAACACAAGGTGTTCTATTCCACAATAATAATCATGAATGCACCACAAGCCTCGACCCCGCAGATACAAGACGGGGGCGGATCAATTTATAGCATTGATCCACCCCCGTTCTATATCTGACTATTTTATTTTTTTGCTATCAGCTCACGCCATGCAAAGTCGCCACGTTGCAGGCCATTTATCAAAATCTCAGCCGTAGCCAGATTTGAGGCTACAGGAATATTGTTCTGATCACACAGGGACCAAAGCTCAATCAAGCCGCTTCCATCCATCTCTTCAGGATCTGCAAAATAAATAACCAGATCCATCTCATTATAGGCAATTCGGGCAATGATTTGCTGTTCCCCCAGTTTACCGAAATCCAGCGTAAAAACATCCAGATCGGTGGACTCGGAAACAATCGCACCCGTATGTCCTGTAGCAAAAAGCTTGTGCTTCGAGAGAACAAACTTGTAAGCAATACAGAAGGCCTCCATGAGTTCTTTTTTCTTGTCGTGTGCAATAAGAGCAATATTCATAGGTTTCCTCCGGAAACCCAACAAGGTCATCTACCAGCGCTTTTCATGCCCTTGATGGGGATATTTGCGACCAGAGCAGGTACGACACGTTCGCCGTCGTCGCTGTTGGTCTTGGTCAATTGAATGTCTAGTTCATTCTCGTCAATTTCCATGTAATTTTGAATAACTTTTATAATCTCGCTCTTGACCATCTCGAGAAATTGGGGTGACACATTGGACCGGTCATGGATGAGAACCAGCTTTAAGCGTTCCTTGGCGACGTCCTTGGAAGTTTCCTTCTTCCCAAATAAGAGCTTAATCAAATCAACCATGTCTAGTTCCCCCTTAAGCCGGCTTGATACCCAGCAGTTTTTTCATTTTGGAGAGGAAGCCATCTGAAATATTGAGATCCATGAGGGGAACATCTTCTCCCATAAGTCTCTTGGTTATATTCCGGTAGGCCTGTCCAGCTAAGGATTTGCTATCCGTAACAGCGGGCTCTCCTTTATTCGTAGAAATAATAATGTTTTCATCGTCGGGTACAACCCCAATAAGGCCAATAGCTAAAATATCAATAATATCGTCTATGGACATCATGTCGCCGCGCTTTACCATGTCTTGGCGCACACGATTGACAATCAATTTTGGATTTTTAATTTCATGAGCCTCCAAAAGGCCAATAATACGGTCGGCATCCCGGACAGCGGAAACTTCCGGCGTTGTCACTACAAGAGCTTTATCCGCACCGGCAATCGCATTTTTAAACCCCTGCTCTATGCCAGCAGGACAATCGATAATAATATAATCGAACTCATTTCTGAGTTCATCACAGAGGCCCACCATTTGCTGGGGAGATACTGCGTTTTTGTCCCGAGTTTGTGCCGCCGGTAATAAATGCAAGCCATCATAACGCTTGTCCTTAATAAGCGCCTGCTTTAAGCGGCAAGAACCCTCAATCACATCCACCAAATCGTATACGATCCGATTTTCAAGCCCCATAACCACGTCAAGATTACGCAGCCCGATATCAGTGTCAATAAGAACCACTTTTTTGCCCTGGCAGGCCAGACCCGCACCTAAATTGGCAGTTGTAGTGGTTTTACCCACACCACCCTTGCCGGATGTGATAACAATAACCTCACCCATATGTAATAATCCTCCGGATATTATGTCTTAATGTTAATATTAACTTTTTTCAGAAAAAAAGTCAACGCGTCAATAGGTCCTAGTCTAATGTTTAAGCGTTTCTTTGCGGTTTTTATCCCCTAAAGCGGCTCCACCTCAATAATCCCCTCTTTGATGGTGGCAAGCTCGGGACAAAGTTTGCAATCGTCAACGCCTTCGGGCATACGGGCAATAGCTTCCGCTATGCGAATTTGTGTTGGCTTTAGGCCCAAAGCATAAATAAAGGCATCCCGATTACCATCAGAACCTGCATGAACCATGCCTCTCATGGTGCCCAGAACCACTACATTTCCTGTGGCTACAATTTCACCACCGGGATTGACATCACCAATAACGACTACATTGCCATCATATTGGATACGAGTGCCACTTCTGATGGTGCTGCGTATGAATTTACAATTCCCCTCATCCACTCCCGCAAAGAAAAGCTTACGGGTAGGGACTGTCTTGGGCTGGATGACTTTAGTGACAAAGGAATTCAGTCTGGACTCATCATCCTTTGCAAAGCTTTCAATAATGGCACCGCTTTTCTCATCAAGGGTATTCTTAATAGCCACTTCCTGATCGGGTGTCAAGCTGACGCCCCGATAGGTAACCTTGATCTTGGCCCCTTTAAAAAAGCGGGCCGCGCTGCTTACCTTACTATCTATTTCTTCTATCGCCTGCTCAAAGCTATATTCTTCGGGAATCACGATGACCAATCCCTCCGAATTCCCCTTAAACACAATACCTCTCGACTCCTGTTCCATGAGAACCCCCTCATCCTTTCACCAAGTAATTTCAATAGCCTCTTTATCTTTATCGGCATCATTGCTAGTTTTTTGTTCATTAAGGCGGAAATACTCCACCATGATTTCCTTAGCTATAGGAGCGGTATAAGAACCCCAAACCCCATGCTCCACAATAACCGCAATGGCTATTTCAGGTTTATCATAGGGCGCATAGCATACAAACAGACCATTAGACGAGGATGTAGACTCATAGCCAGTCTCAGAGGTTCCTGTCTTACCGGCCACCTTAAAGGGAAGGTCGCTAAACACTTTTGCCGCAGTACCGTCGCTCTTGTGTGTAACCGCAATCATGCCTTTTTTGACCGCGTTTATGTTACTTTCTTTGGCTGGTATTTGCTCATACTCCTGACTGGCCTCATAGGCAATTTTTCCATCACTGTCCACCGCCATCTGAATAAGATGGGGTGTATATTTTTTACCGCCGTTGGCAATGGTGCTGATATAATTGACAATCTGTATTGGTGTAAAGGCATTATAAAGCTGACCGATGGAAACCATGGCAGTATTGGCCGGATACCAGTCTTCACCAAAAGTAATCCTTTTATATTCCTTGGAGGCCAAGGTTCCGGCCTCTTCCCCAATCTCTATACCGGTCTTTGAACCAAAGCCAAATATTTTAGCCCATTCCACAAGCCTGTCAATGGTGGTCTTGACGCCAACCTTATAAAAATACATGTTACTTGAGGTTTCAAGGGCCCTTTCTAGATTGATATAACCCTGGTCACCCTCAAGATTCGTGAACTCCATTTCTCCTACTATATCTCTCAAGGGGCTATGAATCTTGGTTTCCGGGGTAATGACGCCGCTTTCCAGCGCAGCAACCGCAACCAACGGTTTATAGGTTGAACCCGGTGCATATACGCCCGACGTGGCACGGTTTATTGCGGGTCTTTCATCATTTGACCAGAGCTTGTTAATGGCCTCGGCATTGTTCTCAATAAAAATACGAGGATCATAATCCGGGTAGCTGGCCATGGCCAAAACTTCACCCGTATTTACGTCCATAACTACCACAGCCCCGGCATTGGCGTCGCCAAAGTTTTTCTTTCCACCCATCCTGCGTATGCGCTCGATATTCCGTTTCAGGGACTCCACAGCCACCTTTTGGAGATCGAGGTCAATGGTAAGGTAGAGGTCATTGCCCGGAACGGCCGCTCTTTTTAAATATGAGGTGGTGGTTTTGCCGTTCTCATCCACTTCAAGGAAGGTTTCTCCCTTGATGCCTCTTAAAAGGGACTCCGCTCCACTCTCAATGCCAGATTTACCGACTATATCACTGGCTTCATAGAGAACGCTTCCCTCAACCCCATCCAGATTTTTATTAAAGCTTTGGAGTTCCTCAGCGCTAATCCCTCCAACATATCCCAGTACATGAGGTATAAGGCTTGCACTTTCATAATAGACACGGTAAGGCTTTATATAGGTGCTAACCCCTCTTAATTCATCGCTTCTTTCTTCCAGCTCGGACATGGTCTCTACTGAAATATCTTCCGCAAGCGTAAGGGGATTGTTGATCTGAGGTTGACTCAATAGAATTTCATAACGAAGCTGCATGATTTTAAAGGCTTCCTCGGTGGTATAGGACGGATCAATCTCAAAGGTTTTCTCCCGCATATACTGGAAAGCCTGATTGGCTGTTATAATAAATTTTGAATCCTCATCCGTCTTCACAATTTTCTTAACAAAATCGGTAATATTGTCTACCTTAAATCTGATGGGGTTGATGTCCATTATATTATTCAGTCTGCTCTTGACCTTTTTATTGCCTTTTTCCAAGACTTGAATGAGCTCCAGAAGCATACTGTTCTTCTCTTCGTTGGACATTTGAATATCCACATATTGGGCAGAATAACCCATACGGCTTCCCGCTATGGGAACGCCATTCCGGTCAAAAATATCACCCCTCTTTGGATAAATAACACCCTTGGCGGATAGACGATAGACTGATTCTTCCTTGTACTTTTGGCCATTGATAAGCTGTATATCGGCTAGATTATAGATAATCGCTGCCGCAGCTATGATAATAAAAACGGCCAGTATCAGATAACGGTCCAAGCCTTCATGTTTCTTTTCCTTATTCATGACGATAACCTGTTTCTCTTCCTATCTAAAGTATCAAGAATAGTATACACTCCTGAGATTGGCTTAAATAGCGGTAATATGAGGATGCTGTTATAAATTGCTTCAATCAGGATGATGGATACAAAGGCTTTGGGAAAATAGGATAAATCCTTAAACAAATACATAATCAAAAAAAAGAGCGTTTCGATAAGCACCGTTGAGGTAAAGGTGAAGGTCAGCAAAACTAAAACCTTTTCTCTATAGAGCTTTTCGTTGACCAGGGAAATGGGAATTGTAATCAACATAAACAAAAGCCCATTCCACCCCAGGATTTTGCCCATTAGTATATCCATGGCAAGACCCAAGAAGAGGCCCATAACCGCACTTTCGACCGGACTTCTCAGGAGAGCCACAATGACCGTCAGCACAATCAACAGATTGGGTCTGACAGAAAAAATCTCTATATACTCCAAAAGTGTGCTTTGTAAAAAAACAGCCGTCCACACCAAAACAATAGCTGCCATGATTCGATACTTCATAATCCCCTCAAACCATCAGGGCCTTTTCTTCAGCACGATAACATCCTCCAGCCTTTGAAAATCAACCATGGGCTGGATTATAGCATAAGAGTCGTACTGGCCCTCATTTTTGATAACCTTGACAACCTTGCCGATAATGATGCCTTTTGGATAAATGCCTCCAATGCCGGACGTCTCAATGGTATCGCCCGGTGCCACATCAACGTTGGGGGGTATGTAATCCGCCCTGCATAACCCCTTGCTGCGCAGTTCAACATCTCCTCTTACTACAATGAGATCCCTTGATTTTGAAAGACGGGCACTTACTGTACTATCAATATCAATGATGGAAACCACGCGCGAGGTCAAAAGGTCGGTCTTTGAAACTCTTCCTACTAAGCCCTTAGCCGTAATAACCGGAGAGTCCAGAAGCATTTTATCCTTGCTCCCACGGTTAATAGTGAAAACATCAAACCAGTTCCCCGGGTCCTTGGCAATGATGCTGCATCCCATGAAATCATATTCTTCGTACTGGTTTTTAAAGTTAAGGGCATCTCTAAGCTCTTTGTTTTCCTTGGTTAGCTTATCAATCTCCAGTATCTGCTGCTCCAGTTCGCTGATTTTCGTTAACAGCTCTTCGTTCTTAGCTTTCGTAACCTTCACATCCTCAAAATAACCAAAAAAATCATTGACCTTTTTTGTCATGAAGGTAAAGGCCTGCTGTAAGGGAGCTGCCGGGACACTCACTATATTACCAATAATATTGATTCCGCTTTTTTCACTATAGGACACGGCCGCAAGTGCGAGCAGGAGTACAACAATAATAACAAGAATAAAAATCTTGTTGGTTAAAATCCTTCGCAAAAACGAGTCCCCCTTATGCACTTGTTCATAATAACGGGTCTAGTCTTGTGGTGCGTCTTAACGCACCTCTAATAACGGGTCTAGTCATGTGGTGCGTCTTAACGCACCTCTAATAACGGATCTAGTCATCTATCTTCTTTTTGAAGACAAAAGCACATTGCTCAAGGTGTCGATTTCTTCCAATACCTTTCCTGTTCCCAAAACGACGCAATCCAAGGGCTGTTCTGCAATAAACACAGGTATACCAGTCTCTTCGCTGATGAGCTTATCCAAGCCCTTTAACAAAGCGCCTCCACCGGCAAGCATGATGCCACGCTCCATAATATCTGCGGCCAATTCAGGAGGGGTTTTTTCCAAAGTGTACTTGATGGAATCCACAACCGAATTAATGGGTTCTCTTAAGGCTTCACGAATCTCCATACTGGAGATGGAAAGCTCCTTGGGTAAGCCCGTTACCAGGTCACGGCCGCTAATGGTATGGGTCTCCTCCTCTTCAAGGGGGTAGGCGGAACCTATGGTAAGCTTAATACTCTCGGCCGTTCTTTCACCAATCATCAGATTGTATTCTTTTTTAATATAGTGAATAATGGAGTCATCGAACTCATCGCCGGCAATTCTTAAAGAACGGCTTACAACAATGCCTCCCAAAGAGATAACGGCAACCTCGCTGGTGCCTCCTCCAATATCCACTACCATACTGCCCGAAGGTTCCTCGACCGGAAGGCCCGCACCGATTGCTGATGCCATGGGCTCCTCAATTAAGAAGGCCTCCTTCGCACCCGCTGACATAGCCGAATCCACTACCGCTCTTTTTTCAACCTCCGTGACCCCTGAGGGGACACAAATGATGACCCGGGGCTTGGACAACGGGCTATTGCCTACCGCCTTCCGTATAAAATACTTCAGCATGCCCTGGGTGGTTTCAAAGTCCGCTATAACACCATCTTTAAGAGGGCGAATGGCTGTGATATTGCCCGGGGTTCTTCCGATCATCTGCTTTGCATCAAGCCCCACGGCTAAAACCTGTCCTGTATGATTATTAACGGCGACAACCGATGGCTCCCGCAGAATTACACCCTTACCCTTAAGATAAACCAAGGTATTAGCAGTACCTAGGTCGATTCCGATTTCCTTTGAAAAAAGTGCCATTTTGTATTTCTCTCCTTCTTACGTTGATCTGACATTAAATATTATGCCATTCTTCGAAAAATGTTATATCCGTTTTTAGAGTATGATGCCTCTGGCATCATACAACAAGGCTCGACCTAACTCATCCAAGACAGTACCTCATGGCCTTCATGCTCCAACATCCGCGACAGCCTGAACAAAGGAAGACCCATCACATTGAAGTAGCATCCCTCAATTCGCTCGACTATAAGGCTCCCAAAGCCTTGAACGGCATAGCTTCCCGCCTTGTCAAAAGGTTCATTTGTATTCAAGTACCGATCAAGGAAGCCCTTAGGGAAGGTCGACATTTTAACCCTTGTAACTTCTATCTCGCTAATAGTTGTAAGGTCACTTACCCGAACCAGCGTTAACCCCGTTGTAACCTCATGCCAACGATTTTCCAAAAGCTTGAGCATCTCTTGTGCATGCTCCGGATCTTTTGGTTTTCCAAGTAACTGCCCATCAATACCAACAACTGTATCGGCACCAATGACAAAGGTATCTGCAAGATTCGTCTGCCGTATTTTTTCAGCAACAAATAAGGCCTTTCGGCGAGACATTTCCAAGGCATATTTCCCAGCTTCGAAAAAGCCTTTTGAATCTTCATCAATATTGGCGGGTATAATATCAAACTCAAGCCCGACTTGCTTCAAGAGCTCAATTCTACGGGGCGAAGCCGAGGCCAGTATGAGTTTTATCATGATGTACCTCTTATGTTTTATTCCTGTTCAGGTAGCAATGGGTATATAAACACCATTACCCACTTTAAATTATACACGGTCGTGAGACGGTATGGAATACGAAAATGCATTACTTTCAACAACCGAGATAATTTGTTACTTCTCATTTGACGATACTATCAGTATAATATATATTAAGGATGTCCAGAAAGGGCTGGTTAAATAACTTGTTAGGCCGTTTATTTCCGGCCCGGACTTAGAAAAGGAATTAAAACATGAGAATTGAACGAGTCGGCGAAAACAAAATAAGAATTTTCGTGTCCTATGACGATCTGGAAGAACGGGATATCGATCTGGATGCGTTTAACTATAACTCGCCTGAAACCCAGGAGCTTTTTTGGGATCTCATGGAACAGGCCGAAATTGAGCTTGGTTTTGAAGCACAGGAGTCCCAGCTTTGTATAGAGGCCGTCTCAGATGTGGAGCACGGTTTTGTTATTACCATTACCCGAATGGAAGAGGAAAATGAATTTGAATCCATTCAAAAGTTTATCAAAAACCGGTATAGGAAAAAGGATCTGGCCATAAAGAAGAAAACTGCGGCGGTATGTTCAACCATGCTGATTTACGCGGTAGAAAGCTTTGATGACCTATCCGCTCTCTGTGCCATTATTAATCCTTTATTTAAGGGCAGGAGCAAGGTCTATAGCCTGGAAGACACCTACTATCTGGTGCTCTCATCCATAGAAGGCAATGTCTCCAACCAGAATCAGTTCGACAGCATTTTAAGCGAGTATGCTGATAAGATGCCCAATGTGGATTTCTTTGAAGGCTATCTTAACGAATATGGCAAATGCCTCGTTTCAGAAAATGCCGTCCCCTTCTTTGCCAAACTCTAAGGTGGCAAGTTGTGGCAAGTTGGGGGGCAAGTTGGGGACGGTTCTTCACTTGCTACTTGGCAAGTTGGGGGCAAGTTGGGGACGGTTCTTCACTTGCTATAGCGAGTTGGGTAAGGACCCCGCTCGCTAATGTAATTAAAACAATAACAGGTAGAATCCTGTTGGTGTGCTATACTTACCCTAGCAATGGATTCCGTACCTCAGCGGACATATCTCGGTAAACTTATCCTAGTCACAATAGCAGAGGGCGCTCAAGCAGGAACACACCTTTATTGTAAATACAACAAGGTTCCCGGGACCTGCCTACCTTTAGGCGCTAGCAATCTTCGATTGCGCAAGCGGG
>JAEYPI010000234.1 GCA_023410885.1 Bacillota bacterium | reverse complement strand
CATCTCCTAAAGTGTAAAGGCCGCCTAAAAGCCCGTTGTTATAAGAAAATCCTCCATTAACCGATGCTTTTGCCCCCCATTTTTGGTCCATGTCGCTTAAAAAAGCATAACCAAATAAAGTCTTGTGAGAGGACACGGGCATGATTCGAACATCGGGATTGGCAGGATCAATCTCTAAAATATGCATGGAAAGCTTGGAATCAGGTTCATTTTCTGTATGCGAATAGTAATGATAAAGCGGCTTTTCTTCCGGGGTTGGGATGGGTGTGGAGGGGGGAGGTAAAGGGGTCTGGCTATTAGGCCCTTGAGATGGCAAATGCCCGTCTATAGCATCAGGGATTTTTGCTATAACAGGGCATAAAAACCAAAGGACAATTATTGATAATAAAAATAAAATAAGAACACTACCGGACCTATTTTTCAACAGATTCAGCTCCATCCAGCTTATAGGTTTTATCCATTTTGGCACTGAGCTGTTTATACATCATGTCTGAAATACCCATGCCCCGCTCGCTGCTTTGCTCCATGAGCGCATCATCCAGCATGTCCTCAAAAATACTACGGGCGCTGCTTTTTTCAATAAATCCACCATCGGGCACGGTGGCCTTCATCTGTTTATAGAGCATTTTCAGCATTACACCCTCAAACTCGTCACAGGCCTTTTTAAGCTCTTTTTTGTCGCCCTCATCAAAAGCCTTTTGCAGAGTACTCTGGAAACTCTCAGTTTCATTTAAAGTATCGGTTTGGGCTCTAGTCGCTCTAAGGGTCTCTAGAGAATTAACCTGTCCTAATCCTTCTATTTTCATACATTACACCTCAAGGAGTCAGAGAACCGTCCCCCCGACTCCTTATCGTCTGATATTATTGGCAGTTTGTAGCATTTCATCGGAGGTCGTGATGGCTTTAGAATTAAGCTCATATGCACGCTGAGCTGTAATAAGCTTTACCATCTCTTCTACCACCTGAACATTGGAGGATTCTAAGAAATAGTTGTGGATAGTACTGGGATTTTCGGTCTCAAAGTCAATGAGGGGCTCGCCGGTTGCAGAATTACTTCTATAGAGATTTCCTCCGGTAGCCTCAAGACCAAGGGGGTTATCGAACTGATAAAGACCAATATATTGCCCTGTAGGTAAGGTTACCCCGGTTTCAGGGTCCTTCATCGTAATTTCTCCGCTTGGCTGAATTTCATAATTGGCCATGTCCCCGTCAAAGTAAATCTCAAGGCCGTCCTGATCCAGAACCGGATATCCCTTGGAGGTTGTCAGCATTTTACCCTCGTCAGTCATACCCACCTTAAAGCTGCCGTCACGGGTATAATAAATATTACCATCAGCGCCACGAACCGAGAAGAATCCGTTGCCTTCGATGGCCATATCCAGTTTGTTGCTTGTTTGCTCCAGGTTTCCTGAAGAAAAGTCCCTGACAGTGGCTCGGGAAACGACTCCGTGACCCACTTGAAGATTGACAGGCCGTCCTGCATTCTCGGCTGAATAGGCCTTTTGCATGGAGACATACAACAAATCCTCAAACTCAGCTTTTTCTTTTTTAAAGGCCGTGGTGGAAACATTAGCCAAATTGTTGGAAATCGTATCAACACTAAATTGCATGGCCTTCATTCCCGACGCAGCGGTCCAGAGCGATCTCATCATAGGTTTCACCTGCTTCTTTGGACATCCCTATCCGTTTTTACATCCTGTAAAATTTATCTTATGAATATTTACTTGCTATGCCAGTCGTCCTACCTCATTGACTGCCTTTTCAAGGGTGGAATCCTGGTATTGTATGAGCTTCTGGTTGGATTCGTAAGCTCTGAGAACCGTTATCATGTCCACCATTTCTTTAACTGAGTCCACATTGGAGCGCTCAACAAAGCCCTGCTGGATTGTACCATCAAAAGCGGCGTCCTGGCTCTCATTGGTGGCGGTCGCAAGGTTCATACCATATTTTCTTAAGGATTCGGGATTTTCAAATTTACGAATTTTCAATGTATCGATAACCACATCATTTTGAATAATTTGTCCACTCTCGGTTATGGTAAACTCAGAGCCCTGAAGAATAATGGCACCCCCATTTCCCATAACGGAAAAACCGTCCTTGGTTACAAGGCGACCTGTAGAATCTAATTTAAAGGAGCCATCCCGGGTGTAATACTCACGGAAGGCATTATTGTTATCTGGAACAGCCACACAGAAAAAGGCACCGTCATCACCGGCTATCGCAGCATCGGTCTTAATCCCGGTACTCTCCAAAGCCCCTTGGGTATAGTCGGTGTGAACTTCTGCGATATCATTATACAAAGTCATATTGCCGATATTAGCAGGCTTTCCCGAGGGTATATTACCGGAATCAAAAAAGCGCTTGGCCAATACGTCCGAGAACTCCTCAAACACGACGGTATCCTTTTTAAAACCATTGGTATTCACATTAGCCATGTTATTGGACACGGTATCCATTTTTCTGTCCAAGGTAATCATACTGTATCCTGATGTGTAGAGTCCTCTAATCATAAGTTTGATGCCCCTTTGCGGCAAAAGTTTTTCAATCTGTTTCCTTTATCGGCTAAAGCAGTCCGAGACATTAGTTTTTTTAAACAAAGTTCTCATTGAACAAAAACTTTGCACAAATAAATTAAAAGCGCCGGCCAATATGGCAGACGCTTGATGCTGTCCTTATATGATTTTTTTCTCAGTACCCGTAGTTCGAACTCTCAGTCAGGCTGTTTCCTTTAAGAAGATCAAGATTATCCAGGGTTTTACCGGTTCCGATAGCCACACAGGATACAGCATCATCAGCAATAATGACGTTGATGCCGGTCTTTTGCTCCAAAAGCTTATCCAATCCATAAACCAGACTTCCGCCACCTGTCATAACGATCCCTCTGTTACTGATATCCGAGGCCAGCTCGGGGGGTGTTCTTTCAAGAACGGAGTGAACTGCTTCTATAATGGTTGAAACCGGCTCTTCAAGAGCCTCCATGAGTTCTACAGAGCTGACAGTAATCGTTTTGGGTAGACCTGAAACCAAGTTTCTTCCCCTGATATCCTGAGTCACTTCCTCAGGCCTCGGGAAAACTGTTCCAATACTTATTTTGAGCTCTTCAGCCGTTCTTTCACCAATCATTATATTATGCTTTTTGCGCATATAACGTACAATGGCTTCGTCGAATTTATCACCGGCCACTTTTATAGATGAGCTGACAACGGTTCCGCCTAAGGAAATAACTGCGATATCGGTGGTACCTCCTCCGATGTCCACAACCATGCTTCCGCAGGCCTTGGTAATATCAATACCGGCACCAATAGCCGCCGCAATAGGTTCTTCTATCAGGTAGGTTTTACGAGCACCTGCTTGAACTGCGGCATCCTCGACGGCCCTTTTCTCCACTTCGGTGACACCTGAGGGAACACAAATCATGACGCGGGGTTTAAAAAGCTTGAAGAAGCTTCTGGCACACACTTTATTGATAAAATGCTTCAGCATTTTTTCAGTGACATGATAATCAGAGATAACACCTTCACGCAAGGGGCGAATAGCCACTATATTTCCCGGGGTTCTTCCAAGCATCTTTCGCGCTTCTTCCCCAACCGCCAAAATTCTATCGGTATTCTTGTCGATGGCTACGACGGAGGGCTCTCTAAGCACAATACCCTTCCCCTTAATGTAAACCAATACCGATGCCGTTCCTAAATCTATGCCGATGTCTAATCCAAGACCCAATCTATACAACCCCTTTACATATCTTCTCATTGTATACATTTTTAATATTAACAATTTATTTCCCTTATATCAATAGGCATCCCGCAAAAGCGGAAAATAAAGCCCCTATGAAAGTGATGCATTCCGAAGGGAATGCACACCAGAATTTGCATAGCGCTCAACATGTTTTTACAAGCCTCGACCTATAGGAAAGGCTCCGTCTCCGGGAAATAATCGAAAAAAATCCCTGCATGCAAAAAGCCGGTTTTTAACCGACTTTTCTGCCATCTCTTCCATATTTCATCTTAGTGGCTTCGCCCCCGCGGATGTGACGCTCCGCTTTGTTTTCGTCGAGTATTCTTTTAACCTGGCCAGCCATAGACGGATCCAGCTTTGAAAGTCTCTCCGTCACATCTTTATGTACTGTAGATTTCGATATTCCGAAACTCTGTGCAGCTGCCCGGACTGTCGTCCTATTCTCGATAATGAAGCTCCCAAGCTCCAAGGCGCGTTCCTCTATGTAATGTCTCATGCGCCTGCCTCCCGCACAGCGCCTAA
>JAEYPI010000226.1 GCA_023410885.1 Bacillota bacterium | reverse complement strand
CATATGTATCGATCAGTCTGTCAATGATTGGGGTCCATTGTTTGGTGGCCGGTCCATCTCCCCAATAAAGAGCTGATTGTTTTAAATAGGGATTCAAGCTATTGAGTGCTTCCTTTACAACTACCAGTTCGGCATCAAAATTAAAATTGTTCGGGTTTTGTATCTCAAAGCCAATAGGTACTCCCGCCAGACTGGCGAAGCTTCCATTAGCAAGGCGTGTAAAATAATAGAGTGGCCAGGAGCCTGCGGTAGGATCTATTCCTATAGGTACTCTTTTTTCGCCCGCATAGGATAACTTTGACCATTTCCTCGGCAAATTGGCAGGCACGCGCATACGGTTTTTTTTGTGATCACATTCTTGCCTGGCACAATTCTGCAGGCAGTCATCAATTAATTCCTGCACACCTAATGATTTACTTTCTTTGTGAGTTCTCATTTTTGGTCTCCTATCACTTATGGTGTTGAATCCATATACTTAATTCAGCATTAAAATATATGTTACCGGAGACATCCATAGGACATAAACAGCTGGGCTGACCATAAATTCAGCTCTCTTCCCAGGCCTCAACCTGTATAAAAAATGGCCACCTCAGTAAAGGTGACCATCATGATGGTGTAATTCTTGTGCTATCGTTCTTCCCTGAAATAGGCCTGTCCCAGACTCGCCGGGGGGTGATTTTCACGCTTTTTGCGCATGCTCACCGTGATGAGCACAATCACTGTTGCAAGATACGGGAAGATTTCATAGATGGAAATCGGAATGAAGCTTATCGGGAAGTAATACCGCATGACAGAAAGCGCACCAAAAGCCAGAGAGCAAAGCAGCGCCCTCGAAGGCTGCCACGCGGCGAAAATAACCAGCGCTACTGAGAGCCAGCCATACCCGCTGATACAGTCATGAACCCAAACGCCACCAACGCCATTGGATGAATTCATGACAATGTAGAGCCCTCCAAGCCCGGATATACCACCACCGATACAGGTGGCCAGATATTTATAGGCTGTGACATTGATGCCCGCTGCATCAGCAGCTGCATGCCTTTCACCGACAGCTCTCAGATTTAATCCCTTCCTCGTACAGCTCAGAAAATACCACATTAAAAGGGCAAAGCCAATGCTGAGATACACCATGAAATTATAAGAAAACAGGAGCTTTCCCAATAACGGTATTTGCGATAACCCAGGGAACAAAGGATTATTAAAACCCGCCTTAGTGACTGCACTAACCGCAACATAGCCACCGGTTGAATTTCCGATGAATTCGCCGAAGAAATTACCGAAGCCGGTTCCAAAAATAGTGAGGGCCAGGCCAGTAACGTTTTGGTTTGCCCTAAGGGTTATGGTAATGACACTATAAAGAAACGCTCCGAATGCTGCGGAAAGAAAAGCGCAAATCAAGGCAATAAGGATGGAAACCCAGTCCACGGGCTCGGAAACGGAACGTTCATAGTAGAAGGAGCCTGCGATCCCGGCAATTCCCCCCATAAACATCATACCTTCAACACCGAGATTAAGGTTACCTGATTTTTCAGTAAGGCTCTCCCCCAATGTACCCAGTAACAAGGGGCAGGCTGCAAGCACTGCGGCTACGATAAAATTCAAAATATTAGTCATTGGGCACCTCCATCTTCTTGCTGCCTCTGAATATCAAACGGTAGTTGATAAAAAATTCGCAGCCCAGCATGAAAAAGAGGATCATGCCTGTCAGTACCTCGGATGCGGAAGCCGGTATTTTAAAATTGGTTTGAATGGTGTTGGACCCCTTCTTTAAAATAGCGAGGAACACCGATATGATGATCATGGCAAAGGGATTGAGCTTTGCAAGCCATGCGACTGTTATGGCCGTAAAGCCGTATCCTCCGGCTGTACTATCAGTTAAGGTATAGCTGGAACCCGATACGATTAAAAACCCTACCATTCCTGCAATTGCACCCGACATGAAAACGGTTCTTATGATAATTTTAGGAACATTCATTCCTACATACTTTGCCGTGTGTTCGCTCTCACCTACTACAGCAATCTCATAACCGTGCTGGGTATGCTTCATATACAAATACATAAATACCGCAAGCACCAGAACAATGATCCAGCCGATATGGACACCCCATACATTGGGTAGTCTGGCCGAAGCATCAAACATAGCGATTTTAGGGAATCCGCTGCTTGAAGGGCTTTTCCAAGGACCTGTACGTAAATAGGTAACAATATTAAGCACGATGTAATTGAGCATCAGTGTAAACAAGGTCTCGTTTGTCCCCCACTTTGCTTTGAAGACGGCTGGGATAAGTGCCCATAGGCCACCTGCGGCAACAGCAGCAAGGAACATCACACAAAGGAGTATGGGACGAGGCATGTTCTGGTACTGAAACAGTGCAAAATAGGATGCCGCAATAGCGCCTGCCAGTATTTGCCCCTCTGCTCCAATATTCCAAAACCTCATCCTAAAGGCCGGAGCAATGGAAAGGGCTGCTCCCAAAAGCGGAATGGCAATTTTGGCCGTGGCCACCGTTGCCGTCTTTGTTGATAAAGATCCTGAAATCATATCTCGATAAACGGCGGTGGGATTATGTCCTAAAGCTAATATGAGCAATCCACCTGAGGCAAGGGCCAGAAGGATCGCGATGATACGTATGGTCCATGACTTTCCTTGTGAGATATCCACACGTTTAGCTATTCTCACAAGAGGCTCTTTTTTATCCCAGTCTTTGGATCTACTCATCTGATTGCCTCCTCTCCCATAGTTGTCATTAAAAGTCCCACTTCCTCTTTGGTGGTCTTTCGTCCATCCACCAATCCGCTGACCTTACCATCACACAACACAAGGATACGGTCACAAAGCTCCAGAAGAACGTCCAGATCTTCTCCGACATAAATGACGGCGACCCCTGCTTTTTTCTGCTCATTGAGTAACGAATAGATGGTATAGGAGGTATTAATATCAAGGCCCCGCACCGCGTAGGCGGTCATCAGCACCTTGGGCGCTGTGGCAATTTCTCTTCCCACAAGTACCTTTTGTACATTACCGCCAGAAAGCTTGCTAATAGGGGTACTCACGCCGGGTGTCACAACCTCAAGCCTCTCAATCACATCCTCAGCCAGCTTTTTTGGAGGCTTGCGGTCAGTAAAGCCCAGTCTACCCTTAAGGTAGCTTCTGAGCATCATATTATCGGCTATATCCATGCTGCCGACCAAGCCCATTCCCAAACGATCCTCTGGGACAAAGGACAAGGCCACACCCATCTTTCTGATATGCATGGGTCGCTTACCAACAAGCTCGGTGGACTCTTCTGTATTTTCCGGATAATAAAGGACACTGCTTCCTTCACCAAGGGGCTGGAGGCCGGCGATACCTTCCAACAATTCCTTCTGACCGCAGCCGGATATCCCCGCTATGCCGAGGATTTCTCCCCCATAGGCTGTAAAATTAATATCCTTGAGTATGGGCGTTCCCTCTTCGTCCTCGCAATTGAGTCCTTTAACAATGAGTCGCGGTATCGGATTTACCGGTTCGGGCCTTTCGATATTTAAACTCACGGTACGCCCCACCATCATCTCAGTGAGCGATTGTGCCGTTGCTTCAGAGGTATTGACCGTGTCAACATACTCGCCCTTGCGTAAAACGGCCACTCTATCAGATATGGATAGTACCTCCTGCAGCTTATGGGTGATAATAATAATCGATTTACCGTCATCCCGCATATTGCGCAAAATCGCAAAGAGTTTTTCCGATTCCTGAGCTGTTAAAACCGCCGTGGGCTCATCTAAAATAAGAATATTGGCACCGCGGTAAAGGACTTTAATAATCTCCACAGTCTGCTTTTCTGATACAGACATGTCATAGATCTTTTTTTCCGGATTAATGTTAAAGCCGTAGCGTTCACTAATCTCCCTTACCTTTGCCGATATTTTTTTACGATCAAGCCTGCCTTTTCCCTTTAATCCCAAAACGATATTTTCAGCTGCGGTCATATTGTCCACCAGCTTAAAATGCTGATGAATCATACCAATTCCCAGTTCAAAGGCGTCCTTTGGCGAACGGATGTTGACCTCATCGCCGTTGACTAATACCTTTCCGCTGTCAGGATAATAAATGCCGGCAAGAATATTCATCAAGGTGGTCTTGCCGCTTCCATTCTCTCCTAGTAACGAAAGTATTTCTCCCCAGCGAACCTCAAGACATACCCGATTATTGGCGGCAACACCGCCGAAGCTTTTGGTTATATCACAAAGTTCAATAGCATTTACAGGGCTCACCTAAGCCACCCTTTCTTCATTAAATTTAAGTATATTGAAAATACCGAGGGGTTCCAAAAGAACCCATTCATCACCCAAAAACAGGAATGCGTACATGAAAGTACGCACCATAAACCATTATAAAACAAACAAGGATGGATGAAAACCGCTTTTCCTCTTTTATGTTTTCGCCCATCCTTGTTTAACTTAACCTAACGGGTTTTATCTGCTCAATACATTGACACCGTCAATAATATAGTACCAATAAGGTGCAGACTGGGTATCGGACTCTTTAAACCATTCGCCGGCCTTAACTTCGATGGTTCCTTCGGTTCCCCAGTTGTAGCCTTTTCCTGAAAGGGGACCTGCAAAGACATGGAGCTTACCAGCTTTGATTTCAGAAGCTGCCTTGTCAATGGCTTCCTGAGTACCAGGAGCAGCAATAGTGGTGTTCAGCGGGCTTAAGTAGACAGCACCCTCAGAAAGACCCTGACACCAATCAGTAGGAATTGCGGTTCCGTCGATAATACTCTGAACAGCAAACTTGAGGTAGATGCTCCAATCACTGCGAGCAGAGATAAGGGATGCATTTGGAGCTGCTTCGATCATATCTGCATTGTAACCAACCTGGAATACTTTATTGGTTTCAGCAGTGGTTGCAGGTGCAGTGGAGTCTGAATGCTGGCTGATAACCTTACAACCAGCGTCAATCATGGTTTGAGCTACCTGTGCTTCGGCAATAGGGTCATGCCATGAGTTGGTATAGATAACATCCATATTCGCTTCAGGTACAATAGATTTAGCACCAAGATAGAAAGCGGTTAAACCAGATACAACCTCTGCACACTCAAAAGCAGCTACATAGCCCAGCTTGGTCTCATTGAGTTCTTTAAGCTTCATTCCTGCTGCAATACCTGCGAGGTAGCGTGCTTCATAAATAGAGGTAAAATAATTATGGAAATTGCTCAGACCGGCTTTTGATGCACCATCACCGGTTGCGTGGCAGAATTGAACATCAGGGTTGGCAGCAGCAGCTTCCTTCATGTAATCACCATGACCAAAGCTTGTGGCAAATATAATCTGACACCCTGCTTCAATTAATTCATCAATTGCGGTTGCACAGCTTTCGTCCTCACCGATGTTGTACTTGTTGATGATCTGGCTTTCATTGAGTCCCAGCGCTTCAACCATTGCCCATGTGCCCAGATCATGGTTGTAGGTATAGCCCTTGTCAGAAGGATCAGAGATGTGAATAAATCCAATCTTAAGATCCTCTTTTGCAACACCGGCAGTATTTGCGGGTGAACTGGCCGACGGGCTCCCGGAAGCAGCAGGTGCTGCATTACCACAGGCCACTACGGTAAAGGCCATTACCAGAACAAGTAACAGTGAAAGTAGTCTTTTCATTATCGTTCCTCCATCATAAAATAAATATAATTTGAAGACATTGCATGGCTCTGTCTCAAAAGACTCAAAAAGCGAACGAAAAAGGCCGCACTTAACAAAATTCGATGCGACCGTCTTGGTTCATTGATTTAATTTTAGCTAAGGATTCTACACGTATCCCTTTGTCTCGGATCTTTTGGCCACCGGGTTGAAATGCTTTTTCTATACCTATACCTGCACCTACCAGATAAGCACCAGCAGTATTGACAAGCGTAATTAGACCTGTCAAAGCTGCACCATTAGCAAGAAAATCGTCGATAATTAAAACTCTGTCATCGGGATGTAAATACTCTTTAGATACAAGGATCTCATAAACCTTACCGTGTGTGAAGGATTCAACCTCAGCAGTATATACCTCATCACTGATATTTCCGGTTTTATTTTTTTTGGCAAAAACAACGGGACATTTGAATTTTTGTGCCGCAATACAGGCTATACCAATTCCAGAAGCCTCGATGGTGAGTATCTTTGTTACGTTGCTTTCTCCAAACAGTCGCCAAAACTCTCCAGCCATTTCTTCAAAAAGGCTGATGTCCATCTGCTGGTTAAGAAAGCTGTCTACTTTCAGAATATGTCCGTTCTTGACTATACCATCCCTACGGATACGTTCTTCCATTAGCTTCATTGCCGAGGCCTTCCCGTTTCATAAAATTATGATTCGATTGTATAATTATACGATACTCATAAAATTAAAAACTACGGCGAAAGTAATCGAAAATTGTAAATTGTTCGCTGTAAATTTAGTCAATTTTAATGAGTATAGTCACAACCGGCCGGCTATTTGTTGACACTGCGCTGGAACGCATATAAAATGATGGAGTCAGTTGCTAATCAATCCAAATCATTACAGGAAGGAATATCATGGATATAACCGAGCAAATTAAACATTATTCACCCTTTAACATGCAGGAAGAACATGACAAGATCGTGATTTTGGATTGCTTGACAGGATATGAAAACATCTTTTCACGCGAAAACAAATTGGCACACATGACTGCCTCTGCGTGGGTCGTAAATCACCAGCGAAACAAGGTGCTTATGGCCTATCATAATATCTATCATTCCTGGTCATGGCTCGGTGGACATGCGGACGGAGAAAAAAATCTGTTATCAGTTGCTATGCGTGAAGTTACCGAAGAAAGCGGGATTCAAATCCTTCGTTCTGTAAAAAAGGATATATTCTCTTTGGAAATACTAACTGTTGATGGACATATCAAACGAGGCTCATACATTCCATCTCACTTACATCTAAATGTTACTTATCTTTTAGAGGCTGATGAGACGGAAGCACTATCAGTAAAGCCTGATGAAAATAGCGGTGTTGCGTGGTTCTCCTTAGAGGATGCAGTTTTAGCCTCATCAGAAGCATGGATGCAAGAGAATATTTATCGCAAATTAAATGCGAAATTATGTATATAATTAAAGGAAGTCAATATCGACTTCCTTTAATTATTTGTTGTTTTGCTCATTATCTTTTAAAATCACGGTTCTAAAGCCCTGTTTCACTGGCCGTAGTAGGCATTGGCACCATGCTTTCGTAAGAAGTGTTTGTCTTGAAGCACCTCCGGTGCGGGTGCCACACCCGCCTTCAAACTCTCGGTCCGGAAGGCCATCTTTGCAACCTCTTCCAGTATTACCGCA
>JAEYPI010000163.1 GCA_023410885.1 Bacillota bacterium | reverse complement strand
AATTCATGCCGTGCTCGAAGGGATTTGCTATCATTTGAGGTGGCAGCTGGAATCCCAGGAGCGAAAGGTCAAAACCTCCAGTGTCATACGCTTTGTTGGTGGTGGTGCGTTGGCCCCCTTAACCTGTCAGATGCTTTCTGATATGCTGGGCCGCGAGATTGAAACCGTTGATAATCCGCAAAATATCGGCGCTGTAGGGGCCGCCCTCGTTGCGGCAGTTGGGCTTGGTATGGTTGGTAAAGTGGATGAGGCCAAGAAGCTCATCAAGGTAAGTCACCGATTTACACCCAATATGCAGAATAAGGCCATCTATGATCATTATTTTGAGGTCTTTAAAGCCCTTTATAAATGCAACAAGAAAAACTTCAGTGCCCTCAATGAACAGGCATGAGCTTTTGCTACGCTATATATTGTTTCTCCACATTACGGACATCATTCAATGTTTTTGACTCATTATGATGTATCTGGGTCCATTCGACTTTTTTAAACAGTACAACGATTGATATAGGAATATAAGTAAACATAAAAAGTGGGAACGTAAAGGCATACAGGATTTTTTTGATAGCTGGGCAGTAAATCTGCTTCCATTCGGTAACTGTTGTGATACATCCAATAATAAAAAACAACAGATATGCATTGGTTATTGATTCAAATATGGATTGTATCAGCAACAAAAAGTTCTCACCTGAAAGTAATCCGTAAATGGCGCCACAAATGTTAATGATGCCGCTTAAAACTGTCAAAACGATAGCAGGCATGATGGTCATTATCATATCAAAACAAGCGAAGCTACGCTTACAAAAAATAGATTCAACTAATTTCGTACCATATTTTTTGAACACTTGAAGGTAGCCTTTTGCCCAACGCATCCTCTGAGCCCAGGATTGGCTGAACTTAACGGGCTGCTCATCATAGAGCACAGCGGATTCACAGTAGGCTATTTTTTCTCCATCTATTACATTGTGGATCGTAAACTCAATGTCTTCTGTCAGTAAAAAGAATTTCCAGCCGCCAGTTTTATCAATAATATCATGGTGAAATAAAAAACCGGTTCCTGATACAGCACCGCTTGTTCCAAGTAACGCTCTTGACCGATTCAGATACTGGGATTCACGTAAAAACCACAATGAAAATCCCGCCGAAACCCAATTATCTCCGTAATTCTTTGAATTACGATAGCTCGTGATGATCCTGTTTCCGTCTGAAAAAGTCTTATTCATTTCAGATATATAGTTTTCATCAAGCAGATTGTCTGCATCAAAAATGAAATAACCATCAAATGTGTCATTAGGTAACATTTCACCAACTCTATCAAGCAAGAAATCGATGGCATACCCTTTACCAACTTGTTGCTTGTTAAAGCGTTCCCAAACAGTAGCTCCGGAGGCCTTTGCTTTGGCGGCGGTATTATCAGTGCAATTATCCGCCACGACAAAGATTTTTATTAGTTCAGAGGGATAAGTCTGGTTGGTAATGCTTTCAATCAGTTGGGAAATCACTGCTTCCTCATTTCGAGCGGCTATAAGAACAGCATACTTATGGTGTTTCGTTATTTTATGGGCCTTATTCTTCTTGATGAACGGGACTAAAATATAGAAGAGCTGATACGAATAACAGACGAAAAATAATAATGCTATGATATAGTTAATGAACATAATTGTTTTCATCTAGATACTCCTTCTCCTTAGCGTTTCTTGCCGTACAAATCCTGTTGTAGATGCATATCCCTATAATGCTAATGGTTAATGTAGCTAAAAACACAATGATTGCAAACGTATAGTTCTGCATTCCCAATGCATCTCCGCCGATTGTTGATGTAATGATTGAAGGAATTCTGGCCGTTGCTGTTATTGCCATCCATGATGAAAATTTCATTTTAGTTAAGCCAATAAAATAAGATAATAAATCCTTTGGTGTTCCAGGAATAAAAAATATAGCGAAAACCAGCAAATTCAATTTCTTTTCGTTTTTCAAAAAGTTGATTGAATCTATTTTATCACGCGGGAAGAATCCTTCAACAGCTTTTACTCCTAAGTAACGTACAAAGAGAAAAATAATAGCACTGCCAATGATTGCACCTAATATACACAGTGCAGTGCCTTCCCAAATACCAAAGGCATACCCGGCAACTATTTCCAAAGGCTCACCGGGGATTATTGCCACAATAATTTGCAATATCATCATACCAACAAAAGCAATTCTGCCCCACATGCCATGGCTGTCCACCCAAGTACGGAACTGATCCGGATCCGATACAAATTTCAACATGGGTCTTCCAATAAACCAGAATATTGCCGCCGAAGCCAAGACAAATATTATCAACGAACAGATACGCATTACTTTCTTGTGCTGTTCACTTATCTTTATGGTTTTCATATAAATCCTCTTTAAAGCTTTCGTATGTTATTATCGAACTGTGCTAAATTTCAAGACGACCTTAAATAGGTCACCGTCTATGTACAAATCCAGCTTTCCCTTTTGTAATTCCACAAGGCTTCTTGCAATAGAAAGGCCAAGGCCGCTGCCTTCGGTATTTCTTGAACTGTCACCGCGGACAAATCTTTCAAGCAATTCATCACTTGTGATATTGAGTGCATATTTTGATACATTTCTAAAAGTAATAACGGCTTGCCCATTGGTCTGTTCCAGATCGAGGTAGGCGCGGGTGCCAGGTTGCGCATACTTGCAGATATTGCTCATTAAATTATCAAAGACTCTCCACAAAAGTCTGCCATCCGACATGATAAAAACCTCGTCCTCGGGCTGCTTTAGGATAAGCTCCAGACCGCTGTTTTTAGTTCTTTCTTCATATTCGCCCACAGTTTGTGTAAGCAGCACGTTAACTTCGGTACGCGCCATATTGACGGTCATGTTACCTGTTGAAGCTTTTGATGCTTCAACCAAGTCTTCAATTAGCTTTTTAAGCCTTGAGGATTGACGATCAAGTACCTTAACATATTCCTTTAGCGTTTCATTTCCGATTTCCTCTTTTTTAATTAAGTCCACATAATTAATAATAGATGTGAGTGGCGTCTTAATATCATGTGATACATTGGTGATTAACTCAGTTTTAAATCTTTCACTCTTCATGCGCTCATCCACAGCTTTTGACATACCGCCACTGATACTGTTCAAGTTTTCTCCATGGCGTTTGAAATTCCAAAACATATAGCTTGTGTTGATATGATAATTCAAATCACCCTCCGCGAACTTTTGTCCCCCAATCTGCAATTTGACAAGGCTTATGATAATCAATAGTATTGTTGGAACAAGGATTAGTTTTTCCAGCATCCATAATGAAAGCAATGTACTAACGCTTTCGTAAGAAGCTATTGCGACAAATTCCACAAATGATAGCGCAAGCAAAACCAAAATCGTCATCCACATAAGCGATAAATGCTGAAATAGATATTTTATACCTCGAAATACGCTACGAATGGCTCTAAAAATGAATCTTAAAATACGATATAGGACTGTATTTTTCCACCATCTGCCTAATTTGTATCTGGTAGCAAAACTCATAAAGGCGAGTAAGGCAAGAAGTGTATCCAGAATTACAAAAATCGCTAGAAACAATACAATTGCAGCAGGCTGCATATTATGAAATTCGTTCAGTATAACGAATTCGATACAAGCGATTGTAAAAAGTACAGCCATAAAAATATCAAACGGGATTTTGTCTATACCATTTGGAATAACTTTATCCTCACCTTTTCTATGCCCTGCACTGCACATAAGAAAAACGAATAGAATAATTGAAGCTATGAGTGATATAAGAGCAAGGGCTATTACGGTATAACGCATTGAATAAGCAAAATTAATCCAATATTCCGCTGTTACATAGCGGTCATTTGCAGATAACGTCTTATTTACATAACAATCAATTGTATAGGGTTCGCTTTTTACATTAACAGTTGCGTCTTTAGCTTCATCATAAGTAAAAGTTTCTTCTTGATACTGATAAGAACGACTGAACTCATATTCCTGATTTGAATAATTGCTTAGTAGCCTATCGCCATTTTCGTTTTTCAGAACGAACAAGAAGTTTGTATGCTTACTCGAAAAAGCTTCCTGCTGCTCCTTGAAATCATAAGAATTATTTTTATAAGCGGGCCAATAATCATAAAATACTTGGTTGGCATATCCACGCGTTATGTTTTCAAATATTTCTTTTTTAGCTGCTTCACCAGATGTTTCATAAAAATTATATTCCGCAAGAAACACAGTTCCAACGGTTCCGCAGACGAATCCGATGATTGAAAAAACAAAAAGGAATATTGCGGTAATTTTGGCTGCTAAATGATGTGTTAATTGACTCAATACTGTTCACCTCGTTCCATTTTATAGCCTTGTCCCCAAACTACTTTTAAATATCGGGGTTCAGCCGGATTGATCTCCAATTTTTCGCGCAGATGTCGTATATGTACGGCCACCGTACTTTCAGAACCATAAGAACTATCATTCCACACACGGTTATAAATGACTTTTGGAGAGAATACTACGCCTGGATTTTCCATAAACAGCTTTAAAATATCGTATTCGGTAGGGGTTAAATTAACAACATCGCCATCAAGGGTAACTGTTTTTGTTTTGTCATCTATCTCAATGCCGCCAATAGAAAGAAGAGTCGACTTTACCAAACCGCCTCCAAGCTGCATATATCGCCTGAGCTGGGATTTTACTCTTGCCAAAACTTCAACAGGATTAAAGGGCTTTGTGATATAATCGTCAGCTCCGACATTCAATCCCAATATTTTGTCCGTATCTTCGCCTTTGGCAGTGAGTAAAATAATTGGGATATTATTTTGCTCCCGTATTTTTACCATGGCAGAAATGCCATCCATTTCGGGCATCATAATATCCATCAGAGCCAGATGAATGTCATTGCTTCTAATG
>JAEYPI010000154.1 GCA_023410885.1 Bacillota bacterium | reverse complement strand
GGCATACAACCGGGAGGGAAAATCCGATTGGCCGGCCAGGGAGCAAAGGGCTATAATGGTGGACCTGATGGGGATTTGCTCTTGATTGTACGCTTTAAGGAGGATGAATACACCTTAAAGGGTTCCGATATCACGCAAAGGGTTGATATCAAGCCCTGGGTGGCAGCTTTAGGCGGAGAGACCATTGTCAAAACTCCCGAGGGACGTATCATGATTAATATCCCCGCTGGCATACGCAACGGAGGGAAAATTAGGATTACCGGCAAGGGCTATCCCAATGCCATAGGTGGTCGTGGCGATCTGTTCATACAAGTTCAAATCGATAATCCTGAGCACTTAAACGAGAAACAGCGAGCCCTTTATCAGCAGCTTAAGGATTTGGATCATGGATGATGTTTTGCTTGATTAGTTGAGGGAACTTATAGATAAGGCTTTAGCCCAAGGGTTTTATAGTAAAGGATGTGATAGAGGATGAATCTTGAAAAATGTACTGAAAAAGCACAAGAAGCTATTGTTTTAGCGCAGCAATGGGCCATTAGGTTGGATCAACAGCAGGTGGACGGTGAGCACCTGGCTTTGGCGCTCATGGAGCAGGAGGAAGGGCTGATTCCGCGACTTTTAGAGGGACTGGGCGTTAATCCGGGTCATGTTTCCCGTGATCTTAAACAGGAGCTGGAGCGTCAGCCCAAGGTATACGGCAGTGGTGCTTCCAATGTATATGCAACCCGCCGCTTTAATCAGATCCTTCTGAAAGCGGAGGATTGGGCCAAGCAAATCAAAGATGAATATGTAAGTGTTGAGCATTTGTTTCTGGCGCTGCTTTCCGAGCGAAATGGCTATACATCCAATCTCTTACAGAGGTATGGCGTTGACATCGAGACCTTCCAGCAAGCCATGGTCAAGATTCGAGGCAATCAGCGGGTAACGAATCAGAACCCTGAAATGAATTACCAAGCCCTTACGAAGTATGGACGTGATTTGGTGGAGCTGGCCCGTAAGGGTAAGCTTGATCCTGTTATCGGCAGGGATGCGGAGATTCGGCGTGTCATAAGAATTCTATCACGCAGAACCAAGAACAATCCTGTACTGATCGGAGAGCCCGGCGTGGGTAAAACTGCAGTTGTGGAGGGGCTTGCCCAGCGAATCTTAAAAGGGGACGTTCCCGACGGACTCAAGAATAAAACCATTTTTGCCCTGGATATTGGTGCCCTTATTGCCGGTGCCAAATTCCGAGGTGAATTTGAGGAAAGGCTTAAAGCGGTTGTCAAGGAGATTGAGGCCTCGGAAGGGCACATCATCCTTTTTATTGATGAAATACATAATATCGTAGGTGCGGGAAAAGCCGATGGGGCCATGGACGCGGGAAATATTTTAAAGCCCATGCTCGCCCGCGGTGAGCTCCATTGTGTCGGGGCTACGACCCTCGATGAATACCGACAGTATATCGAGAAGGATGCGGCCCTGGAAAGACGCTTCCAGACTGTTATGGTGGACCAGCCTACAGTGGAGGACACCATATCCATTCTGCGTGGCCTTAAGGAGCGGTTTGAAATCCACCACGGCGTTCGCATTACCGATGGCGCTATTATAGCCAGCGCTGTTTTATCCAATCGCTATATTTCCGATCGCTTTTTACCCGATAAGGCCATTGACCTCATGGATGAGGCTGCGGCCATGCTCAGAACCGAGATTGACAGTATGCCTACGGAGCTTGACGAGACCATGCGAAGGGTCATGCAGCTTGAGATCGAACAACAGGCCTTGAAAAAAGAGAGCGACAGGGCTTCAAAGGAACGCTTGAGCGCCATTGAGGCTGAAATAGCGGAGACCCGTGACAGAGCCAAGGTCATGAAAGCCCAGTGGGAGCTTGAAAAAGAATATATTAAGCGGGAAAAAGAGGTCAAGGAGGAGATTGAGCACGTAAAGCTTCAAATTGAACAAGCTGAGCGAAGCTATGATTTGGAAACCCTGGCTAAGCTCAAGCATGGACGGCTTCCTGAGCTGGAAACAGCTCTTGTTGAGGAAAAACAGCGTCAGGCTGATATTTCCGGACGCATGCTCAAGGAAGAAGTTACGGAAAATGAAATCACTGAGATTATCTCCAAGTGGACGGGTATTCCCGTAACCAAGCTCATGGAGGAAGAAAAGCAAAAGCTTCTTAACCTAGAAGATGTTCTGCACAAAAGGGTAATCGGTCAAAATGAGGCTGTTACGGCGGTCTCCGATGCTGTCTTACGTGCCAGAGCAGGGCTCAAGGACATGAAACGCCCCATAGGCTCCTTTATTTTTTTAGGACCGACGGGGGTGGGCAAGACAGAGCTGGCCAGAGCGTTATCAGAAGCACTCTTCGATACCGAGGACAATATGATTCGTATTGATATGAGTGAATACATGGAAAAGCATGCGGTGGCAAGGCTCATAGGTGCTCCTCCGGGCTATGTGGGCTATGAAGAGGGTGGACAGCTCACTGAGGCTGTGCGGAGGAAGCCTTATAGCGTTATTCTGTTCGATGAGATTGAAAAGGCTCATCCCGATGTGTTCAATATTCTGCTTCAGATTTTGGATGACGGACGTTTAACAGACAGTCAGGGGCATGTGGTCAGCTTTAAAAATACGGTGATCATCATGACCTCCAATATTGGAAGCCAATATCTTCTGGATAATGTGGGAGAGAGTGGCGAGTTGGATGAGGAAACCCGGGAGAGGGTTATGAATGAATTACGCTACGGCTTTAAGCCTGAGTTCTTAAACCGTGTTGATGATATTGTGCTATTCAAGCCGTTAACGCGTGACGAGGTCAAGCAGATTGTCAAGCTTGTCTTAAAGAGCCTGTCAGATAGGTTGTCTGAAAAAGAGATAGGGATAGTCCTTACCGAAAAGGCCTTGGACACGATTGTTTCCAAGGGCTGGACACCGGAATACGGCGCAAGGCCGGTTAAACGGTATATGCAAAAAGTCGTAGAAACCGAGTTGGGCAGATTACTTGTGAAGGGTGCTTTAGGAGAAGGCGATACTGCGCTTGTGGATTCGGATGGTGAAGCGCTTATCATTCAAAGGCAGTGAGAAGAAGGGCATAATAAAAGGAGAGCATTGCTCTCCTCTTTTTTTTCTAATGGGCCGAGGCATGAGGCTAATTTCTTTCAAAAATTAACTACTATTAATATCTAGCGCCTCTGTTACCACCGTTGTTTCTCTGTTGCTTTCTAGCCCTTCTGCACTCTGGGCATCTTTGGGGTTCATTCTCAAAACCCTTTTCCTTGTAGAAAGCTTGTTCG
>JAEYPI010000131.1 GCA_023410885.1 Bacillota bacterium | reverse complement strand
AGCCGCTTATGGCCCATATCCTGCAGGGCTATCACCTCGCGCCGTATATCGTCCTGGGACAGCTTTTTTCGTGTAATATGCTTATTATTATGATGATAAGGACAATAAGTACATCCGTTGACACAATAATTGGATAAGTACAAGGGGGCAAACATTACAATGCGGTTACCGTAGAGCTTCTGCTTGATCTCCTTGGCCAATCCATAAATTTTCTCATTAAGATCCTCTAGCTCGCATTCCAAAAGCACGGCTGCTTCTCTATGGGATAGTCCTTTGCAGGTTTTTGCCTGCTCCAGAATACCCTCAATTAACTCACGGTTATTTTTATTCTTATCGGCATAGGCCAGGGTTTCTAGAATTTCTGTATCGTCAATAAATTCAGAAGCCTTTTTTGATTTTTTGTCATACATGCTTGAACGCCCCTTTCGATGTTTATGCAGCGCTTACTAGATAGCAGCCTGCATCCTGCAAGGTCTTTTAATAAATTATCGCAGTTTATAAGTCATAGCCAGATACGCTCAACTAATGGCATCAGCTCTCGGGCCGAAAATCTCCCCTATCCACCACAAGCTGATATCCGATCTTATTGACACGGTTCTGTAGGCACATTTTACATTCGGCCGCTTCTTCCCCGGTACAGATCTTGTTATCATACAGTGAATACTTTTTGCGGAACTTCACCGGAGAAAGGTTGGGCATAACAACATTGGCACCGGCTAGGATGCCCTTTTCACGGCCATTTGGATTAATGGTACCCAAGGCTGTGGTTGACGGAATGAGACCATTGGGAAGCATTAGTCTTAATATTCCTATTAAAAACAAAGTAAGCTCAAAGCTACCCGAAGGCTGATCCTTAAAGGGTGTATCCTGATGAGTAAGAAAAGGTCCTATTCCAACCATCTGGGGTTCTAACTCTCTGATAAAGAGTAAATCCTCCGCAATATTTTCCATGGTCTGATGAGGTGACCCCACCATAAAACCGGTTCCAACCTGATAACCTATTCTTTTAAGGTCATACAGACATTTTTGCCGGTGCTCCGCAGAAAGAGACTGTGGATGGAGCATGGCATAATGCTGTGCGTTGGCTGTCTCATGTCTGAGTAAATAACGGTTTGCACCCGCTTCATAATATTTAAGATATTCATCGTAGCTCTTTTCACCAATGGATAAGGTGATGGCACAATCCGGATAGTTCTTTCTGATGGCCCCGATGATATCAACCATATCCTGGGCGGTATATTTTAAATCCTCGCCACCCTGCAGAACAAAGGTCCGAAATCCTAATGAATATCCCTGATCGCAGCAGGATAGAATCTCTTCCTTACTTAAGCGGTACCGATCAGCGTTGCGATTGCTTCTGCGAATACCGCAATAATAGCAATCATTGACACAGTAATTGGTAAATTCAATAAGTCCCCGAACATAAATTTTATTACCAAAATGCTTTTGCGCAATATTTCTGGCCTTTTCAAAAAGATATTCGCTGGTCTCAGCTGTATAATGGCTGAGAAGAAATATAAATTCCTCTTTGCTGAGTACTCTGTCCTTTTCTAATCTGTCAATGAGTTCTTGCATGGATCCCCTCCGTCACGCTTCTGCTGAAGAAACTTTTGAATAAATGGTTTTGGTGTTGACATTCGGAATCATGCCCAATTTGCCTGAAAGCGCACTGATGATATCCTGGTCGGCATCCACCACAATACTGATAATTGAAATTTTCCGTTTGGCATAAGGAATTCCCATACGGCCTACAATGTACTGCCCATACTCATGGAGTATGGCATTAATTCTTTCTACCGAGGCTTGATTTTCTACGATGATTCCGATAAGTGCAATTCTGTTTTCCATAAAACCAACCTTTCTCTTAACAACACATATAGACATCATATTAACCTTACTTCATATCAATATCCTTAGCGTTATCCGTAAGCAATTGATATTGCGGTGTGGTTCACTGCTTGCGGGTCCCGGAAAACTTGCCGTTCACAACAAAAAACCCTGTACCGCATGGCACAGGGATAGTGTAACAAATCCTTAAAGCATTCCTCTTTGAATGCTGTTAATGGGTCGAGACTTGTTGTGCGTAATACGCACTCTGTTCACTATGCTCTCGCCTTGTCATTCGGGACAAACCCTCATGGATTCAGAACGATTATTGTATTATAGTTAAATGGGGTTTATTGCAAGAAAGAGTAAATTCTATCTCACAACGCACCTTACATTGTTAATATAATAACATAGTATTATCAAAATAGCAAGGAAAAACAAACCAAATTATAGATAAAGGGGTTATTTATTTTCTTCTTTTTTTAGACTTTTCTTCTATATACTATCGCAGGGTTCTATCAGAAAAATAACAGGACGGAAGCCGTCCGTACAGGACACAACCTGACATTTCATGTCAGCTGTGCCACACTCGGCATTATATCGATTTTTAAAGTACAATCACTGAAACACCATCCGGGATTACTGTAACAGAGGCCTCAGGAGTATTCAGGTACTTTTCTGCTTTTTCCATTGCTTCTTTCAAAGAATGGGCCGGTTCCATATGAAGTTTTCTGACGGTATCATCCTCTGCCTCTGAAACATAGATAATCCGTGCTTTTTTCAGAACACGGGCAAAAACTTGTGCCTGCCATTGATCCGGAACTGTCTCATCTCTATGCCGCGCATTAAAGAGCTGTTCCAGTTTTTCCGGATCATCAGATTGTCCCATCTCTTGACAGAAATGTTCTCCACCATGGCCATCCAAAGATTCCGCCAACATAATAATCACGCCGTTCTGGCGAACTGAAGCCTCTGCGGCCGTCATTCCCTTTACCGCTTGGTAAATATTTTGGTCCAGAGGATAACCGCCGTTAGTCGTGATCACGATATCTGCCTCTGCTCTATTGACCCTGCAGAGCTTATCAACAAAGGAGCAGCCCGCGCGATGCGCATCGATGGCATCTCCAGCCACCGCATAAATGATTTCCTTTTCGGCATCCAGAACAACATTTACAATATAAGCAAGGCCTACCCGACGTGCTGCCCAATCAATATCCCGGCGAATAGGGTTATCCTCCAGAATGCCCGTGCGGGAATTCCGATCCGCTATAAACTCTGAACAATGGTTAGATAATACACTCTTCCGGGAGGCTATTCCGGGCAGAACAGATTTTCCGCCCCCTGAATATCCGGCAAAAAAGTGGGGCTCAATAAATCCCTCAGCCAAGAGGAGGTCTGCTTCTGCCGCGAGTCGGTTGATTGTCAGCTTCCCGCCGGAAGGAAGTATGCCTACCTCATTGAGTTCCTCCCCTTTATCACAATCATGGATCAAAATGGTTTCGGTTTTCAGGATGTCCTCACCAAATTTTGCTGCCAATTCCTCAGTTGTCGTCCCGCGATGACAGCCCGTGGCAATCAGGATTGTAATTTTAGCCTCTGGATTTCCTTTCCGGATTGCTTCCAACATGGGAGGAATTATTATTCTACTGGGTACCGGGCGGGTATGGTCGCTGGCAATAATGACAATATTGTTTTTATGCGCCGCAAGTACTTCCAGTTTTTCTGTTCCAATCGGGTTTTCCATTGCATCCCTGATAATTTGTGCTGGATCCTTGGGAGAAGAATATTGGTCAATTCCCGACGTTAAAACAGCCTTAATTCGAGCTTCCGGTAACTCTAATTCAATTTTGCTTTTCCCATAAGGGAGTTTAATAATCGCCATAACTTTTCCTTTTCTAGTCTATTTATAATATTTGTCTATTTCCTCATTATCGGCCCATAACTCAACGCTCTTCCCGTCCATTGAAACCCGGATATCACCGTTCATCCACGTTGCATAAGTGGTACATCCCACTTTCGTGTATTTTTGGTATCCAACCCGGTTCATTACCATGTTGCCCATCATAACGGCATATGTGGGTTTTACTGCTTCAATAAACTTCCGATTAATGGCATTCTCATAGCCATGATGGGGAACCTTCATAACATCTGCAGCTAATTCCTCTACATCATACATGGCAAGTATGTCATTTTGCGCTTTATTATACAAGTCCGAAGTCATGAGCAGGCGATTTTCTCCGTAAGAAAAACGAAGAAGTAATGAACGGTTATTAGTATCGATAACGCAATTTGGATCATTAATATTAAGTGTCGGTGCTTCCGCAACTAGATCTGCGGTAGGCCATAAAACGTCTACAGCAATATCACCGATAGAAAGGCTATCTCCGGCTGTCAGTTTTGTGTGAGAAATCTTCCTGTCGCTCAGGTCCTGCAGAATCCATTCCATCTGCTTCGCAATATACCCATTAGAATAAACTTGGCCGATAGAGATTTTGTCTACTAGAGCAGAATATCCCCCAGTATGGTCAGAATGAAAATGGGAAAAAATCATATAATCGATATGCGAAACCCCTTGCGAAACAAGATCCTGTACTATCCGCTCTCCTGCTTCGGCAGTGCCAATATCAATCAGCATATTTTCTCCGTTGGGAAACTCCATATAGGTACAGTCTCCCCATTTTTCCTCGGTCTCCGGCACATCATAAAAATGCGCCTGGAAATTCCTCGCGGTTTCATCCTTGGGATTACTATCCACAGCAGGTACCTGCTGGTTGCAGCCAACAAGCAATGTACAGCAAAGAACCAATAAAATAGTGAAACACAAGACTGCTCTTTTCATAATTGCCTACCCCTTATTCACTTACACAAAACTGTATCGAATTCCTCCGGAAAACCAGACTTAGAAAATGGGTAAAAATGCTTCGGCAGATTGGCAAATGGTAGCTTTTCCAAGAATGAGGTCGCTGCACAGTGCGTATCCACCATACATATCCGATCCGCAATGGGCTCATACGCCGCACGAAACGAAGTATTCGCCTTCACCACCACAATGTGATAGAAGGTGGGTTCAACACCGAAATGGCGCAGCAATTGTGGATCTCCAGTACTACCCATCGCCGTGCAGACAACAACATCCACATTGTCGATTGACAGTACCGCCGTCCTGCCTACTCTACAGCTTACCCGCCGCATTGAAGGACCTTCCAGTAAAAATTCACCGTCGTGCAGAGAGCGAACAGTAGCCTTTATCGGAATGGGAACGGAGCGCTTACGATCTCTGCTTCCTCCGATATATGTATCCAAAACAGCCCCCACTCCTGCAGAAAAGGCCTTCTCAACAGCAAGAGCGTCGTTTATGACGACAGCGGTTTTTAAATTCCTGGCATGCTTTAAAATATAGGATGCAATGTCAAAGTTGTCCCCGGCAGCACCTGCGTTTGTAGAATCCGAGAAGTCAACCACAACCAATGGCTTGTCTTCTTCACAAGTTTCGGCCAATGCAACAACTTCCTCCATAGTATACAGTTCCGGTTTCATGCTATCCCGGATTTCCCATACGGATTGCGCAATTCTCTTTGCGTAACGAATAGCGGTGTCACGGTCTTTTGCCACTGTAATTATCGAGGAGCCTCCATTTTTTACGTCCAGCCATGGCTGCATCTGGAAAACCGTATAATCCTCCAGAATTGCATCTTCTGTCAGCTTCTTCATCTGCTGTGTTATGTGTCCTAATGTGCCACTCTCTGTTGTGTAACCAGATGCAGGCAGTATCATCGGAAGTCTGGTCCACGCCATATGTAAATTCTTTTCTCCCTGAAGCTTTCGAATGCCCAATCTGGCGGCACGATATCCTGTTTCATATACATCCATATGAGGATACGTCAGATATCCACATATGAAATCCACATTTTTTAACATCCGATCCGTTATATTCGCATGCAGATCGCTTGAAGCACTGATGACTGTTTTGTCACCCAAAAGCTGCCGGGCTTCCACCAAGATATCGCCACATACGTCTTCCGACTGGGTTGACTGTGTAGCGCCATGAAAAGAGAAAAAGGCTCCATCCAATGGTACATTATCCGATATAATCTCGCGCATTTTTTGCATGAAATGTTCAACTACCTCATGTTCTACGATACCACCCGCCTGCGCCCGCATAGCATAACCGGGAACGATAGTCATTCCCGCCTCTTCAAGTGCATCCAGCATTCCTGACAACGCCAGTGGTTTTTCTTTGACTTTCACTATTAAATTTTCTCCTTCCAATACACTGCATCGAAAATAGTCCTCGAGTACTGTATTGACAGGGCAAAACGAATTTGACTCCTGATGGAACTCCATCACTAAAACTTTCATGTATAACTCCTACCATCTCTATTCTTCAAGAAACTCTTGAATCTGTTGAATTTTATGAATGATTTTTAAATACTTCCGATAATAATTGTCATATTCTTCACAAGTGCAGGCATTTGGCATGTATACCTTTTCAAGTGCCGAGCATCCCCTGTACTCCGACAGATTCTGCCACAAGCCCAGCCCCAGGGCGGCGAAGCAAGCACTGCCACGAGCTCCTGCATAGGATGCCTCTATTGGTATTTCCACGGGAATACCCAGAACATCCGCCATCATTTGCATCCATACTGCGTTCCCGCTGCCTCCACCGGCTGCGCGAATTTTTTCAAGCTTTTTGCCAGAAAAGGCTTCATAATCTTCTTTATAAATACGCAGATAGTAACATATCGATTCCAACAATGACCTTGCCATATGATTTCTTTGATGAACACTGCTTAAATTGATAAAAGCAGCTCTCATTTTGGGAGAAAAGGGCTTATTTTCACCGTACAATGAAGGAAGTGCGAACAAATTACCTGAGCCGGGCGGTACCCTTTGGAGCTCGTCCTCCAGATAGGAATAGATTTTATCTCCCAATTCTTCCTTTTCATGTGGATACAGTGTTTCGAGCAGCCATTTAACTGACAAACCGACAGATTCCAATCCCATCAGATAAATATTTTTGTCGGGAGTATAAGCAGATTTCCTGCTCCCGCGCCAAAATTCACCTACTTGTCCGGTTATGCCAAGCCATCCGGAAGATCCAAGGTATATGTGAGCATCACCGATCTCGGTGGAGCCAGTCCCGGTCGCAATGGCCGGTATGTCTCCACAGCCCCCCAAAACCGGTGTGCCCTCCGCCAAACCTGTCTCCGATGCTGACTGGCTCGTTAGTCTGCCAACCACCTCATGAGAAAGGACAAGGGGTGGAAATTTGTCCGAGGAAATCTCTCCGGCACTTAAGATTTCATCCAACCTGCTTTGACTTTCCTTCTGACAGGAGCACGTAAAATGGCTGGTTAAATCACTGGTGATGCTTCCTGTTGCCCGGTACTTCAAGTATGCATTGGCCTCAAGGAAGACCTTACTATTCCGGTAGATGTCCGGTTCGTTCTCTTTTATCCACATGATCTTGGCCCAATAATCGCTGCCTAGGAAATCTTGAGTTTTCATCCTTAGATTTAAATCTTCGGCCTGCTTTTGAGCCCTTTGATCGAGCCATATAATACTTCTTCGAAGCACGCTTCCATCGGACCCAACGGGAATGATGCCTTTCCATTGGGTACAAAAGATAATTCCCACGATTTGTCTCGCATCAATTGCTCCCAATAACAAAATCTTCTTGGTAACGTGACATACTGCCTGCCAGTAATCCTCCGGATCTTGCTCCGCCCATCCTTCTAAAGGAACATACAGGTGATACTCTGAAAAGGCTGTCTGCACAATCTTTCCCCGGGTATCCACTAAAGACAGTTTCAGCCCCCCGGTTCCCAAATCATACGCAGCAATGTAGCTTTCCTTAGGTGCATTCATTTTGTTATCACCATTTCCCACAAAATCTAAATTCATCAGTCTTCTACTAAGTCTTCCATCATTATAGGCTGCGACCACGCTATTTTGCCTGAGTTATCTGTAATTCTCAGTCGGAAATAATTCAGGTTTGAGTTTACTTTCCAGTCTATTTCCGTTATAGGCGTGTTATTTTTTGCATAATAGCTTTTTCCGAAGCCATTCCCGCCGATAATTTGTATCATAGACGCCGGGCTGCACTCCAGGTGCAGTACTCCGTCGGTTATTCTCATATCAAAAATCTCAGGTCCTGTTGTCGCGTAAAAGTTTCCTTTCTTTAAGGCTGTTATCAGACCGGGTTTGCTGAAGTCCTGAGTGCACACAATAGTGGCAGAGGCGCCGCATATGCCGAAGCCA
>JAEYPI010000089.1 GCA_023410885.1 Bacillota bacterium | reverse complement strand
CACTTGGCCTTTAACAGATAAAAAATATTTTTTCCATCATCTGAAAGGGCTTCAAAATTGCCCTGGCCTTTACTGATAATGAGATCTGCCTTTTGAAATATCTCCATGAACGCCTTGCTGCTGTCCTTGAGTATGGTACCCGGGGTATCACAGCCAGAGGACATGACGGTGGCACATTCACCCAGCCCGGAAGCATAGGCGTCCTCGATGGTGGCATCATTGAGTGCAGGAGAATTTCTGACCGCATAGGTCACATGTAAACGGGCCAGACGCTTGATTAAAATTCTGTCAAACACGGTCTCGCCCGCATTATCACCTATGATAAGGAGGGTCTTGGCCTTCTCCAGCTTCTTTTCAAACACATCCAAATCACAGATGGCGAATTGCTTCTCTAATTCTTCTTCAATACATTGTTCAAGATCAACCTTCAGGTTGACTGCCATGTCAATGGTATTGCCTACGGCTGCTGTTTTTAAGGCCCAGTAAAGATCATTGTGTTTTCTTTTAAGAAATTGCTCCAGAATGGGATAAACCCTGTAGGCTAACTGGATATCATTAGCTTTAATCGTTGCATAGGGATCTTCAACGCCTGTGTAGTCCTTGACAATTTGATGCATGACTTTGGAGATATCGGGTGAGCAATGATACTGCTTATAATCAGCGAGAATTTTTAGGGCATCCACCATAATTTTATCCTGCAACTCAGGCTCTTCTGTTGTCATTCTGGCCGCCTCAAGCACCTGTCTTAAAATACAGGGCAGACAATCAATACTTGTTTTCATTGTCCCTCCACAACTCAAATCATTACAATTAACTGGTTTCCCTATGATGACCCTAAATAAAGCCACAGCTTAGTTTATAGTTATTGCCTGAAGGTGTCAATGACAATTACGCAAAGGTACATGTCTCCCCCATGAAAGGCGTAAACAACTCCTTCCTGGCAAATCCCCCTCATCTGATTATGGATGGGTTTGCAGTTACGATTAATTAGAGAATAGCATAGATAAAGGGAGAAGCTTTTTGGGCTTCTCCCTTCCCCTTCTCTCGGCATCCGTTTTCCCATCAGGCTTTACCTTGACAATTCACGGATGCATCCAGGTGAGCAGGCACTTTAAGTCCCATTCTCAATGATAAAGCTGTATTGTGTTGTGAACCCTCCCGATATTACCTTTATATCCAGCACTCCCAACACCTTGCTGTTATATGATATAGGAGAAAACGCCATGGAGGTCACAGCATTTCCTGCCTGAACCGTGAGCCTTTCGGGTAAAAATTCAGCAGCGGCAACAGTCAAAACTTTTCTACCAAATCCATCCTGGCGTACGGTAACCTCCTGCCCTCCATACTTTATGCTCTCTATATTTCTTGATGTGCTCTCATCACCCATTTTAACCCATACCGGGTTAGAGAAGGCAAAGCCTGTTCCCACTTCAGGTCCGTTTTCGGTTGATCCCGGTATACTCTTCTCACTCTTGACCTCTAATCGATAGAACATATCGGTTTGGGCAAGAGTTTCCAAGGATGTACAATACCAGTTTGTTTCAAGGCTTGTGAGATCCTTTTCAAAAATAACAGCAGCAGCCGCATCATAGTTATTCATATCGCCAGTTATAGGATATCCTAAAACCTTCACGGAGGTCAGATTGCCATGCTCGCTGAAAGCCTCCAGTTCTATGGTAACCTTCCCTTGCTCCGAAAGCATCACGGTACTTCCCATATCTCCGCCGTTCACGTTAAATCGCAGCTCAGGTCCATTGGTACCGTAAAAGGCTCCATTTCTGAGTAGATCAAGGACATCCCCTCCGGACAGAGAAGGCAGGATCCCCTTAACCCCCAAATCTCCTACTTTTTGGGCGTTATGACTATCAGTTCCGGCTATACCTAGATAATGTTTCTCACCGCGTATATTTACCTGATCCCATAGTTTGAAAGCTGCCTGGCTAGACGGATGAGAAGCATGTACACCTCCATTCCATACCTCTATGCCGGTATACCCTGTCCAATCATAAGCATCCTCGAAGGGATAGCTGACATCAAAGGGGTGCGCTAGGTAATACAAACCATTTGCAGCAATGATCTCGTTGATGCTGGCCTGCCAGTCGTATGCCCCGCCTTTGGGATCAATAATAAGACGTGGAATACCGTTAAATCCATATACCAGGGCATGTCCGCGCTTAACACCGCTTGGTGTGGTTGGCTTATGGGTATATCCGGTTGTAATTTCGGTGGCTGAAAGAGATATGAATTTTCCGTTATAAGAAGCTGTAGTCGTATCCGATTCACCCTTTTGAGCATCGGTGTTATGATCAGTATTCCATATCCAGCTCCTGTTCCATTTCCGGTAAGCACCATCTGCATTCTCAGCGATGGTACTGCTTCCGTCACTGAATTGGGAATGGGTATGATTGTCACCTGAATACCATCCAAAACCTGCAATATCAGTGACAAACGGCATTTTGACATCAAACTGAGGACCACTGAGCCGGACAAAGATATTCTCTCTGCCCCCTAAATATGCCAGTGCACTGGCTGTGATGCTTCTGGTTTCTCCTGCCTCAAGCTGACTTAATACGGTATTTTCTCCCGCCAGCATCTTGATTCCCGCCGGAGCTGAAATCTCCACATTCATACTTTCAATCTGATTTCCTGATTCATTGGTCACCTGTACTTCAAAGGTAAAAGCTTCTCCTCTATTGATGGTATTGGGTAAGTTGACAGTAACATCTGCGTATTTGATAAGTGACACCCCTTTATTAACTTTGTTCCCGCCTGTTAAGGCAAGGTCTTCCTCATATGTGGCGTAACCATCATATGCAATGGATAATGAATAACTGCCCGCTTGAGCAAACAGTGTGTAGCAACCGGTAAAATCCGTTACAGTTTCTGCCGCAAAGCCGGTTTTATTCGATAAGGAAACCCTGGCACCCTCCAGTAACTTCCCTGATCGATCGGTTACTTTGCCTGTTATAACAGCCTGATCGGCCTCTGACCTATTTTCCTTGACAAACCTGGACCAATACTCAGCAACAGAATAGGGTGCTTCAGCAGTACCGGGAGTATGCGGCAGATAATAGATGGTTAAGTTATCTGAACCACCGGCCGGAATTTTTGTTTCAAACCATGCACTGATCCAGCCGGCTTCACTAAACACCATCATGGGCTGTTGGTCATCTGGCCATATGATGGCATGGGCGGTGTTCGAGCTTTGGCCGCTGTAGCCGTCAAAAACATAATTGTCTGTCCAGCCGCTTGTAATACGCTTTTTAACCTGAGAATATTCCCAGCCGTACCCCGGCAAATAGCTATGCTGCTCTCCTTCCATATCAGGATCCAGTACATAGGCAAATTGTCCTTCAAAGGTACTGCTTCCGGTATTATTCAGAGCAATATCCATCTTTACAAGTGGGCTGTTATCCACCAGTGAATAGTGTACAGCTGCTTGAATATCCTTCCTTTTTGAAACACCGCCTTCCCATTCTCCGGCTGCGGTTACGCTGCTTTGGTCACTGGTAATCCTATTCAGCTCCAGCTTGTTGACAGGAAACCACCAGGACCATTCCATATACATTTCGTTAGGTATGGCTTCATCCTGAGGCGTCACCCCCAGATAATTCCTGTCATAATAATCTGCTGAATTAGTCGCCTGCGGCCTTTTCGGGAAGAGCACGAACGAACTCCAGGCCAGATTTTCAGTCATATTCTGTTTGGAGGCTGCATCAACAATGGTTCCTGAATTAATGCCGCCCCATACGCCGTTACCTGTGTTTTTAGTTGAATAAATACTCGAATTTTCAGATGGCTTATCAGAAAGCAGCGTACTTGTCCGGCGGGTATCGATACCTATTTTAACAAGCTCGTTTTCCAGATAATAATAGGGATAGGTAGGCCACCAGTCCCTGATCCCCGCCCCCGGATTATAAATAAGGTCCGGATTTTGGTAGGTCATGCCGGCACGACTTTGTTGACTGCACTCAAATAAATCAAAATTCACATTCTCGCCTCGGTCTAAGCGGACAGTTTGGCTAACACTCTCAATACCATTGGATACGGTAACTGAATAATCTCTATCCTTTATTCCGTAAAGCATAAAGCTTCCGTTGGGGCATGTAGCTGTAACATAGGATTTATCGCCATTTACAGCTTCCACCTGAATTCCTGTTGATGCTTTGCCATTATATGAAACAGTACCGATTCTTTGTGATACTGAATCCAATTCTGTACTGCTTTTAACAACATCAGCCCAAAATTGTGTGGGGACAAGCGGATTATCCTTATTTCCTAAGGCATGGGCAAAATGATAGAAAACAATATCCTTTGACTCACCACCTGATAATGAAACATCATACCAGGCTCCCGCATAATCACCGTTAAAAATCAGCTTGGAGGGGACGTAGTATTTAGACCACAGCAGGGAATGAGCCGCATTGGCATTTTCCTTACCAAAGGATCCGTTAAACAGGTAGTTTTGATCCAGTGCAGGTGTCTTCAGATCACTTCCGTATGCCCCCGGCCCTCCGCCGATCCAGCCTGCACCCGGAATATAAGTCTGCTCGCCATTTCCGGCCGTATCGAAAAGATAGCCCAGACTCCCTGAATAAGCCTCAACACCTGTATTCCACAAAGAAACTTTCACCTTGACCAGCGGTGCATTTTTGACCATGGAATAGGTCACCGAAGACATAATCTTATCGTTGGCCTGTGCTACTCCCTGTGCGACCACACGATGATCTGAGGCCTTCACCGTATTCATGCTGAAGCCTTTGCCGGGATGACCAAAAACCTTATCGGGTGTTTCTGCCAACACCAGTTCGGAGTTTTTGATGGAATCATTCAGATAGTGATTGGGAGCAACTGCTGAAAGAACGCCGTTGCGGCTGTCGACCAGGGCGGTAGTCTCTCCGTTATGCAGCAGAATATCCCCCGTCTGATAGGTATCACATTCAGGAGTTGAGTATATAAGCCCAGGCTTCTCCATAAGACTTTCAGCAATAGCTTCAGTACAGTCAGGCAATTTTATGGTGTCGTTGACGCTTGCCTCAACAGGGATTTCCAGCAGCATATGATCGTACAGCGAAAAACCATTCATATCCAAATCCTCAGTTGATGAGCTTCTTACCGAAACCGTGTAGGTTTTGCCCTTTTGAGCATAAATCTGATATCTGCCTCTGCTGTCGGTCATACCTGAATAGCTTGTGCCGTTTTCTGTGAGGGTGATTCTTGCATTGCCGATGGGTTTTCCTGTTAAGGAATTGGTAACCGTTCCTGTTACAGTCTTGTATTGATCTACCGTTCCGTTTTTAACGGCATTCGCCCAGAGCTCGGCAACCGCATACGGTGCATCCGTAGGCCCAGGTATGTGGGTCATATGATATAACGTAATTTTCTTTGATGCTCCGCTTTCCATGGTCGCAGGAATCCATACGCCTGTATAATCGTATTTAGGTATCACACTATACACCAGATTCTGCGGACTCCAGATTATAGCATGGGTCGGATTGCCTGAATAATCGGCTTTCCGTCCAATAAACAGATAGTTCTTATCCCACCCGGTGGTGGGCGTTTGCCACACTCCTTCAATGCCTGTAGCCGGATAGTCAGGGTTTGTCCATTCGCTCGTTCTCCACCCAAGTGATCCCGGCACATAAGTGGCTTGCTCCCCCTGTGTTTCCGGATCAACCAAATACCCCAGATTAACCCACTGCCTTGCAGACGTATTGTTAACCAACGTAATGTCCATTTTCAGCAGCGGTGTTCCCTCAACTATAGAGTAGTTGACAGAAGCGGTCACTCCTTCATTTCTTTCCCATGTACCGGAGGCAGTGATGGATTGATCTGCATTGACATTAATATTATTTAAAGAAAGCTTGTCGGTCGGATACCACCAGGTCCGATGCACTTTTCCGCTTCGCAGTACAAATTGTGTCCAATCAAGGGTTTCTGTCTTATTGGAAGTAGGCACCGCATCCACCAGGGTTCCCGGAACCAAAGAACCCTGTGAACTGTTCCCTGTCGCTTCGGGCGTTGTCAGTGTGGTATTCTTAATAAATTTAGATGATGTGCCGAATACATATTTAACCAGTCCATTCTCCAGGTAATAATAATTACTCCCGGCAGCCCAATCCTTGGTTGCCGCCTCATTCTCATAAGCATCGATTCCAGGATCACTGGAAGCCGGCATAACACCCGCGACTGTCTTTCCCAAAGAAGAATTAACCGAAACAACTGCTTGTCCGGCTTTATCACCTGTACCTGCATTGTTCTCGACCTCGGTTTGACCTGTGTCTGAAGCGCCGACCGGCATGGAATTCATTCCTAGAAGCATTGCCGCCGAAAGTAGGATACTTATACCTTTCCTTAATGGAATTTTCATCGCGCCACCTCATGTTACTAAAATTTTCGTTAAATTTGGTAAACTTGAAGCTATTATAACTAGGTTTTCTATTATTTGCAATTGTTTTTTTGTTATTGTTGCAGTCTTTTTCTCCACTATCTACTGGTTTTTCTGTTCATTTTTACATTTTAATTTTTTTTACACTATAATTTGATTAACCAACATTTTCGTTTATTTTCGTAACATAGCAATTTTATAATTATAGGGTACAATAGAAGTTTTAACTATTCCAAAAAACCGGTATTATTCATCAGCGATACCGGAATACCACTTTACTAATATAAAATTCTACAGAATAAGATGCATGATGGCGGAAATGTCGTAAATAATACTTTATAGGGCCCATAAAGCAATCTATTCATAGGAGGAACCATTATGGACAAGAAGAAAGCAGACCCCAGAGCTGTAAAGGAAGTGGCAGGAGATCCCGCTTTTTATAACGACCAGATTGATGAAAATTTGGATCCCATGAAGGCCAGTATGGCTACCGAAAAGGATACCAAACCAAAACATAGCAACAGGTAAAAAAGCAACAAGCCCGCAGGATAAATTTTGCGGGCTTGTTGCTTTTTTATACGAACTGAACGAATCTACATTCGAAGAAAGCGCTGAGACCTTTTGCTAATTGGGAGACCTTTTTTGCGTAACCCGCTGGCAGCTCTTCTCCATTTTTACCAAGCAGATTCACACCTTTCGAAACTTTACCAATACAGTTAAATCATCTTATTTATTTTTGGGGTAAAAGCTTTCAAAGATTATTAAATCATACCGGCCTTTAGCTTTTTCATACTCCTCCTGATTCCGAACAGTCCACGCGACTGTTACCGGACGGTATAAATGGCGGCATACCCAAAATCCCAGACTGTCCTCCCGATGGTCATAAGCAATAAATTGAGGCTTCCCGCTGAAATTTAATAATAAATTTCTCAATATAATCTTTCTATGCAGCTTCACATGAGCCGCTTTTTTATAGGAACAGCTTAGCTGTCCTCTTATGTATTCTGGTCTATTACGACGAAACCATTTGACAATGGCAGGGCTGAAGGATTCTACGCAATATACTCCCCCATACTGCTCAAGCAGCGCACATGTTTTTTGGCACAACTCATCGATTTGCTTGGTACTTTTCAATTCGACGATCATGGGAGCTTTTTTGTCGACTACCTTAAGTACCTCAGAGAACAACGGAATTCTCTCGTTAGTCTCTAACAGGGATAATTTCTCAAGCTGACTGTATGTTAACTCATTAACTTTTTTATCAATTCCGCACATACGTTTTAAAGTATCATCATGAAAAACGACGACCTGTCCGTCATTTGACAGTTGTAAATCCAATTCCATACCATAGCCATGGTTGACAGCTTCTTGAAATGCGGTTAATGAGTTTTCGGGCACTTTTTTATTATCGTATAGTCCGCGATGGGCATAATCATACAGGCTGAGTTTATATATATTAACCTGCTTATTCGGAACAGCCTTTATAGCTAAACAAAACAAAATAGTAAGCACAACTAAAACAGCAAAGAATATAATCATCTCATGTTCCTTTCACCTATTACTGTTTCTAAACGATTTCTCTCACAAATCGGGTATCATCGTAAACAGGCTGAGTATATAGCATTTTCCCCGAAGAACTCATCACTTCGACCCGTATGTACATCTCATTTCCCTTTATTTCATAGCTTGCGTTTTCAGACCTGACCTCAGACAATAGGACTCCATCCTTACCAAAAAAACGGTACCAGTAAATATCCTTAAAGCCTTCATTATTTCTGACACTGATATTGATGCGGTCATTATTTAAAGTGAGATATTCCAGTAGTAATCCGGTTGAAACATAAAAGCGGCCATTTTTCACTGAAGCTATAATATCCTTTTCATTCCTGTCCGCAAAAACCATATTCCAAGTAACAGCCATCATCCACCACCGATGAAAATCATCGTTACCGAAACACCACACCAGTCTACCCTTACTTAATAGGTAATCAAACATATTGGATGCATTGCAGCGTCCGTTGCTCTTCTCACGGATAGCACCGCAATCAATACTTCCGTTATAAATCTCAATTCCTGCAAAGCCATGAAGCTTATCGACAGTCTCTTTGGCAATATACCATTCTCTTTGCCAGTTCGGATGACACAGTATTACAAATCCGTCATCGGCATTGCAGGAATCAATGGCTTCCTGATCGGATTCCATACACACTTTGTCGGTATTGGCACATACCATATGAATATCCTTTGTGTATTCATACCCCTTCAATAAGCAAATACCATGATGGCTATACGGGGCCGGATCAGTGTACAGATTATGATTTGAAATACAAATGGAACCATAATTTAGCTTTTTGTAAACCGCCAGCACTTCGTCTATTTCATAAGCTCCGCATGTATTGGGGCCAGTACCCGCATGGGTATGGAAGCTGCTTCTCTGGCACTCACCCTGAACATTTTGATAGGGATTGATAAACATTTTTTACGTCCTCCTTACTGATGCTTTTTTTGATATACCTGACCTAAATATAAAGTAGTTACACCTATAATCAACATAATGCCCCAGAAGCATAATACACCGTTCCAACCAAAAGCTTCTACTATTATGCCAGTAATAGAGGCCGCAAAGCCTGCACCCAAATAAGAGGTAAAATCCAGCCCTCCGGCTACCGTTGCCACCTTGTTTTCCTTTGCAAACCCCATAGGGATGACCCCCAACAGGATAGTGTTAGATCCGTACATACATGCAGACAGCAAGCCTAGGAAAAGAACCCCAAGGAATAAATGCTTTGTTCCCAGTGTAATAAGACCTGCTGCCATAACAAGTCCTGAGAGAAAAAAAATCATTGCTGTTAATTTTTCACGGTATCTGAATACTTTGTTGAGTACGCCTGCAAGCAGCATACCAACCAGATTCATCAGGGGAATAGCTAGAATGAAAATCAGTGTCCCTGTAATATCCAGATGATGGGTTTCCATAAAAAAGGTAGGTGCCCAGAGGCTGATGCTATCCTTAACCATGCCTTGCGCCAGGCAGGCAACGGCAATAAAGCCCAATCCGCTCTTTTTAAAGAGCTTTATCATAGAGGTTTTGATCACCGGCTCCGAATCACTCGGTCGGGACGGCTCTAAAGGCACCTCTACTGCCACGCCCGCATCCTCAGGCTTACTTTTGATAAAGAAGAGCCAGACAAAAGAATAGATCATGATGACAATACCGGGTGTCCAAAATACCCAGTTCCATATCTGGCTCTTTAAAATTTGCCCCGATACCCCCCACGCGAGGATAAACCCTCCTACCATTGAGGTGGAAATACCTACTGCTGCCGAGCTTCTCTTTTCAGGCCTGGCCCAGCCTGATACCGTCTTTGTTATGGACCCCCAAAGCATTGATTGAGCAAATCCGTTCACCGACCATAAAATACACATAGCAATTAAGCTCTGTGAGAAACCAAAAAGCAGATTCATTACGGCTGAAACAAAAAGACCGATAAAGACAAATACTCTGCTGGAAAACTTATCGGCCAGGTTGCCGTTTACCAGTTGTCCTACACCATATATCCAAAAGAACAGGCTTCCCAGTATACCAATCTGGGCTTTATTAATATTCAAAAAAGATTGTAATTCCGAAAGGGCCATGGATAGATTTACTCTGCCAAAGTATGCAATGGCATAGGCTAACCAGCATAATATAAACATCCTCCATTGCATCCTCTTAAATGCCGTTGACTTGACCATATGGATTATACCCCCACTTAAAATAAGCAATTGCCTCAAAGAAGGCCACACTCGCCATGCAGCCTTCTTCTTGCGATAATGTATTATTCAGACTCCAAAATGGATCAAATGTGGGAAATAAGATCCTCCGCCACAATCTCGATATAAGCCACACTAAACTCTTTAATCTGAAGCTCTATTGTTTTTGAAGCATGCATTGATGCTTGTGAGCAGACATTCTCCTTGTCGGTACAATAAACGGTCATAGTTCCTGAAATATCTGCTGGCAGATCTGTTTCAAAACAAATGGTTTCAGCCCTTCCACCATAATTTGTAACAAGAATACCATAGTTGCAGGTAGCCGGGTTACAAGCGCTCAGATAAAACAGCCCCTTTCCCTCCTCGGGTATCTGAATGTCTGTCAAGTTCCCCAGCTTGCAAAGCTGTGCCATATAATAAAAGGGGTAATAGACCGCCTGGGGCTGTCCGTACATATTAAACAAACTCAGGGTATTGAGAGTGGATGCACAGAAAAACATTGTCTTATCAACGGGTTCCTTCTGCAAAAGAGTCATAAATGCAGCAGAATAGGCTGCGCCCTGCTCACCTTGAAGCTGTTGGTGCATTTTTGTTCTGTATTCGCCATCCATACCCGGTGCGAACATTTTCCCAAAGCTCGTTCCAGGCGGAACATAGCTCCATTCATTTAAGTGGCTCTCTGTGTGCGTATAGCCCATTTTATCAAGGCGATCTCTGACTTTATTGGCTTGCTTCCTGACTTTCAGAACATCCGAAGTATAGCAAAGCCATGAGAAAAAATCCATAGGTAGCTGATGGGCTTCCACATAATTCAGAAAATCGTCGAAAAACTCTGTATCCACATAGGCAATGGCAGGCCCGCCTATTTGTAAACTAGAATTATACTTCTTCAGCTTTTTTGAAACAATTTCATATAATTTGAAATATTCTTCGGGTGTACCCATCCAAGTCGGAGAAGGAAGGTGCGTCCGTCCAAAGCCAACTTTTAAATCCGGCTCGTTCCATATCTCCCAATAGGATATTTCTTTACAATTCCATCCGTCCGCCCAGCCTTCTGTGTAATGACGTACAATTCCCAGGCAGATATCTGCAAATTTATTAAAGTCCTTTGGTGGCTTAACATAAAATTTCTGATTAGCATGCTCAATACTGACACCTAAGCGAAAAACTATATTAGCTCCAGTCGCAATACATTCCTTCACGTATTGATCGGTTGTCTCAAAATGATAATTTTCAGGGTCTGATGGATCTTTTTCAAAATCCGGGAAAATAGTATAATAATCAACTTCCCTTGGGTGAGGCCAATTGGTATCATGTAAACGGATCAACGGTACCGAAATGGCTTTAAACAAATCACTGATATCGAGAAGCCCACTGTACGAGACCGGTCCACAATTGACACCTTGCATATTCTTTAAAGGCCCCATTGTCTGATTGAACTGAAGACATACTTTATTCATATGAGATCCCCCATTTGTATTGAGTTAGCTGGATACCAAAAAGCTAACTAATTCTTGCAGAATGACTAAAAATTATCTTTTCATTTTCGAAAATTTTCGAAAAAGTAGCTAATACTAAGATACACCGTTTTATGGTAATCAGTCAAGAATAATTAAATAATTTAGACAATATTGCTAATATAAAAAACTAAATTAACCTTTCCGCTATCTAAAACTCATATTTTACTAAAAATTATTTTAGTAATTTTTAGTTGACACATCGAAAATAGCCTGCTATAATTCGGGTAAAGATACCAAAAATAATGCGAAACAGTTCCGAAGAATGAAGGGAATGAGTAGCAGAAAATGATTACCTTAAAAGAAATATCTCAAATAGCAGGCGTCTCAATATCAACAGTATCTAAAGCCTTGAATGGCGCTCATGATATTGGTGATGAATCACGCAAAAGAATACAGGAAATCGCTGCTTCACATGGGTATATTGCACCAAAAGGCCGCAAACGGAGAGAAGCCAATGAACAGCCTATACTAGCAATTATTTACCCTGATATGACCAGCAGCTACTTCACACATCTTTTGGATTGCTTCGATAAACAACTCCGGGCTAAAAACGGAACACTGGTCATGGGGTGCAGCAGATTCGATATGGACATAGAGAGAAAGCTTCTGGAATACTTTATGGAATCTGACGATGTTGATGGCATTGTCTGTATCACACCCTTTAATCAAATCGACTCCATGCCAAAACGCGGCACTCCTGTTGTTGTAATCTCTCAGACGAACTTAGAATTTTCTTCGGTAGATACCATCAAGGTGAATGACCGCCAAGGTATTTTTCAAACCATAGAACGCCTTAAATTCCTAGGCCATAAAAAAATAGGATATATCGGAGAAAAAAATACCTATAGCAGATTAAATTATTTCAAGGAAGCCATGAAATACCATGGCTGTGAAATTGATGAATCCCTTATCAAGGTCAGTCCACACAGGTTTGAGTACGCCGGCTACGAATGCATGAATCAGCTAATCAGCGAAAACAATCTGCCAACAGCTCTTTTTGCATCCTATGACGATATAGCTGTTGGTATAGCCAGAGCCCTCTACGAAAAAAACATACGTATCCCGGAGGACATCTCTCTTGTAGGGATTGACAATACCGCTTCTTCACTATACCTTAAGGATCGACTCTCAAGTATTGGGTGCCATATTGAGGAGCAGGTACAGATAGCCCTTAATACTCTATTTAACAAAATAAACAATCCCCAATTCACTGTAGTCCAAAATATCACAATCCAAACAGAGCTGATTGCGAGAGACACCTTAGCGCCGCCCAAAGAATGATTGACAAAGGGAGATATCAAACTATGAAAAGCACTTCCACCCTTGGAACAAAATCCAGACTCGCTTTTTACTCAAAACACATATGGAATGACAGAATAGCCTATCTTATGCTTTTACCTGCATTATTAAGTCTCCTTATTTTTAACTACCTGCCGATGGCTGGCCTGCAAATCGCCTTTAAAAATTATAACATTGCCTATCCCATGTCTGAGGCTTCCTGGGCAGGTTTTAAATGGTTTATTCAATTTTTTCAATCAAGTCAATTTTTGCTTGTAACGAAAAATACGCTTATCATCAGTTTTATGACATTGATTATCGGCTACCCACTTCCCATTATTTTAGCCCTGATTCTTAACGAACTCAGAAGCAACGGCTTAAAACGCGGAATGCAGACGATTACCTATATGCCTTACTTTGTTTCTACCGTTATAGCAGTCAGCCTGGTTATGACCATGTTCAGCCCGACCGACGGTGTTATTAATGGTGTGGTAAAGATCTTTAATAATGGTGAACCTATATTTTTCATGCAGGACCCAAAATGGTTCAGGTTTATTTACTTCGTTCTGGCCATTTGGCGATATACTGGTTTTGATGCAATTGTATTCATTGGAGCTATTTCCGGTATTGATCCTGAGCTTTATGAGGCTGCATATATTGACGGTGCCGGCAGATTGTCAAGATTATGGCATATTACCGTCAAATCCATCTTGCCTACTGCCGCTATCATGCTAATTCTTAAAGTAGGAAAAATCCTGAATTTGTGCTGGCAGGAAATTCTTCTCATGCAAAATGATCTCAATATAAATGTATCCGAGGTCATTCAAACATTTATTTATAAGCGAGGCTTATTGGGAAACGATTATAGCTATGCGGCAGCAGTAGGTCTCATCACATCTCTTTTCAGTGTTGTTATGATTTTGGGAACAAACTGGATAACAAAAAAGATGTCAGATAATGAGATTTCCATGTTCTAAGAATTTTAACAAGATAAGAGAGG
>JAEYPI010000047.1 GCA_023410885.1 Bacillota bacterium | reverse complement strand
AGCATACATTGATGCACATTCTTCAATGTGCCAGGGACTTTTATGATCTGGTTATTCTCGATGTCAATAGCGGCCTGAGTACGCGCAATAGTCGCGCTATACTGGAGCATTCCGACATGATTGTCTTCTGTCTTAATCAAAACTGCTTTCTGCTCGATCATTTTGTGGACTGTTTGAAAAAGTATCCCTTTCTAAAAGAAAAGCGATCCGCTTTTGTCCTGACCCGTTATGAAAAAAATGCCTCTATGGCCACCGCTAATCTGGCCAGACGCTATGGCTTTGACAGGAACCTTCTCTTTGAAATTCCTAATAGTAGCCGCTTTTCCGACGCCTTAAATGCGGGTAAGGTTTTTGACTTCGTAGCCTTTTATCAGGGGGCAAGGGAAGGAGAGGATAAAGTGTTTATAAACGCTATCAATCGTCTGTGTGATTTTATTGTTGAGGGGTGTGCAAAGCAGTGCCAGAACTAGTAAACCTCCTTTTTATTTTGCTGATTATTGGAGGTCTTTTGATCAGTCTCTATCTTTTTTTCGTGTCAAGGCGCTATCAGACGGGTGCACAAGAGGACTTCGACCCTCAGCGATATACCATTTCCGCTCTTATTACCTATGTTAAGGAATCCATCAATGAGATTACGCGGACGAATTTATTCGAGCTTGGTCTTAATGAAGTGGAATTTAGAAAGCAGGCCAACAAGAGGGCTGAGTTAAAAAAGGCCATGAAAAACTGTATGCACGGCTCCATAGAAGATAAACAGTTTGTGAAGGCCTTTATCTATGATATTTTATTGACCTATATCCCCCAGGATCGTATTAACACCATTATCCCTTTCAATAACCCCTACTTGCTCTCCACGAGGGATAAATTCAACATTTTACTCCATATGATGAAAAAAGAGCATGGCATGGATGCTCTGACACATCTTATAGAACGCTTTAATCTGGATGGGCTCAAGAAGACGGAAACCGAGGAGCAAGCCTATGTGATAACTAAAGAGGAGATAGAATCAATCTATGAAACGATGGGATATGTTTTGGGCAAGGAGGATCGTCTTGAAATCATAACCCAGACGGTTTATGAACGATACAAGGGACTTGGGGTTATCGATGAAATACGGGACATGAACATTGATGGGGTGTCGGCCGGTGTATCGGGTGTCACCCATGACTTTATGGGTAATCCTCAATTTTCCTATCAGCCGGGAGAAATCCATCGGGTTCAGAAGAATTACGAAAGTGTTTGGATTTTCTTTAAAGGAAAGTCCATAAAACTGGACTTCTTAAGCTTTGAAAGCGAAAGGGAATTGAGAAGGGTTTGCCAAATCATCTATCGGTATAATCGAGGAGGTCAGCTTTCTGAAACCACGGGCTACAGGGTCAATGAAATGAAGGATGGAAGCCGTATTCTGGTAGTAAGACCACCGTTTTCAGAGTCCTGGGCCTTCTTCATCCGCAAGTTTCACCTAAAAACAGTAACCCTTGAAACCCTCATTCAGGATGAAAATGCCCAGCTTCCCGTCAATTTTATAAAATTCATGGCTAAGGGCGGCATGATCACTGCGGTAACCGGCCAACAGGGAAGCGGGAAGACAACTCTTCTTATGGCGATGATCGGGCATATCTACGCCTCTTTAACTTTGCGTATTCAAGAAATGGCCTTTGAACTCAACCTCAGACGCCTATACCCCAACCGTAATATTTTGTCCTTTAGGGAGACAGAGACCCTCTCAGGTCAACAGGGCTTGGATATTCAAAAAAAGACTGACGGCAGTGTCAATATATTGGGAGAGGTAGCCTCAGATCCTGTTGCGGCCTGGATGATTCAGATGGCTCAAGTGGCCTCGCTCTTTACTCTTTTTACCCATCATGCCAAAACAACGCGGGACCTTGTTTATTCCTTAAGAAATTCATTGCTGAAATGTGAGATGTTCAATAATGAAAAAATTGCGGAGCAACAGGTGGTTTCGGTATTGGATTTTGATATTCACCTGATGAGGGATTATCAGGGGAAGCGATATATAGAAAGGATTACAGAAATAGTTGAGGCCCCTGAGACCCCGTATCCTGAGGACTTTCAGCATGAGGAAAGCACGGAACAGAAGATGGGTGCTTTTATGGCGACCTCGGCGGAGTACTTTAAGCGTGTGACCGACCGAAAGATTTTTGAGCCTCGCAATATTATTGAGTTTAAAGAAGGCCGATACATACCGGCAAATCCTTTAAGCGATGAAAAAATCATTAAAATAAAAAACGCCATGACCGATGAAGACCGTTTGGCTTTTGATGTCTATTTAAGAGAGAATTTTAGCTTTTAAGGCAGGTGAGTATATGATTTATGGTTGGATTGGCGTTCTATGTCTTGTATTTGCTTTGGTACTTGCCTTATTTGCTCTGATTTCTTCAAAGAAGCATCGTCAATCAAGCCAAAATCTAAAGGAAGGCAAAGCAAAGGCCGCTTCTGCATTTATTGCCTTATACACCCGACTCGTGTCAGTTCCACTTTTAAAGGAGCTGCTCTTAAATATTCGAAAGAGGCTGGAAGTCTATGCCGAATCAGATGAAAAGACCATTAGAAAAAGAGCGGTTATCCTTTTGCTTACCTCGGTGTTGATATATGGGGTGCTGGTGATTTTGTTTTGGGTCATTACAAAGGACTGGATTTTATTGATTCTGTTCATTGTGCTTCTGGCCTTTATTGGGGACACTGTGGTTGAGGTTTTTATCAACAATCTTAAAAACAAGCTCTTACGGCAGCAGATTCATTATCTTGAGCTGATACGACATAAATATTATGAGCATAAGTCGGTGGAAGATGCCAATTATGAAGCCTGTAGCGCCTTGAACATCAAAGGCAGCTTTGAGGCATACGTTCAGGCTGAACGCATCAATGATATTTTGACAGCCTCCGATATTGAGGCTGAGCTTCAGAAATATCATGAAACGGCGCCTAATCAATATTTTAAAATGCTGGCAGGTATCCTGTATATCACAAAGGAATATGGGGATACGCAGGTCCAGGGAAGCTCGGTATTTATACAGTGTATTACCTACTTAGGCAGTGAAATCAAGGCTGAACTTTATAAACGCGAAAAGCTCAAGTACGCTTTAAAAAGCCTTAACGCCATTGCCATAGTACCCCTGTTTTGTCTCAAGCCCTTAAAAAATTGGGCGGCCTCAAGCTTTGCACCATTAGAAAATTTCTACTCCTGTAAGTGGGGTATCGTCATGGCCGTCATGACCATTCTCATCTCTGTCATAGCCTATATGACCCTTAAAAAGCTGCAACGATTTGACAGGTCGTCAAACGGAGGCTTTACAAACAAAACACTGGAGCAGAGGCTTTACTCAGGTGGTTTATATCGAGTGGTGGACAAGCTGATTCCCCAGAAATATACCGTCCAAAAGAATAAGCTATTGGAGTTGATAAAAAACGCCATGGCCCCTCTCAACCTTTACACCCTTTACACACGACGATTTTTATTTGGTTGCATGGCTTTTGTGCTGGGTCTTGGCTTAATGATAGGACTTAATGCCTACACCAGGTATACCCTTTTGTATTTGCCCCAGATGCCGGAGGGGTATCTGGGCGGTAAATTATCAGATGAGGAGCAAGTAAAGCTCCAGGCTATTGCCGATCGAGACCGGGGGATATTGCTCAAACTCGGAAGCAAAGCCAGTGAGCAAGTCATTAATGAGGAGGTTAGAAAGATTGGAGGCCTGGATGAGGCTGAGGTTAAAGCCTCGGTACTGAGAATCAAAAACAAAATGGCTCTTCTGTCAAGCAACATTTTTTGGTGGTGGCAGCTTCTCCTATGCTTACTTCTTTTTGGAGCAGGCTATCACGCGCCTGTAATCAGCCTGGTTTTCATGGCAAGGGTTAGAAAAATAGACATGGAAGATGAGGTTTCTCAGTTTCAGACCATCATTCTCATGCTCATGCATATGAACCGGGTCCATGTAGAAGAGATCCTCGAGTGGATGGAAACCTTTTCGATCCATTTTAAGGAGCCCCTGCAAAAATGTCTCTCTAATTTCAGCTCCGGTTCATATGAGGCCTTAGAGGAGCTCAAGTCTGACGTGGCCTTTTCACCCTTTATAGGAATCATAGACAACCTTCAGCTGGCCTGTGAGGATTTAGGAGTGGCTCGGGCTTTTGAGGAGCTTGAAAGTGAAATGACCTTTAACCGTGAATCAAGAAAGGACAGTAATGAGCGATTAGTGGAGAGAAAGAAGAATCTTGGAAATATGATAGGTTTTATGCCCCTTTATGCGCTTATTGTACTATATCTTATCATTCCCATGATTGTTTCGGGTTTGGCGAGCATCGAAGCCTTCTATCGACAATTATCTGCGATATGATGTTCTTTATCTATCACTCTAATAATAAAAGGAGGACGCTTTATGGATGGTAATTTATCCAAAGCCCTTTGGTTGGGTGTTTCTATTCTTCTCTTTATTGCAGTGGTCACCATCGGTCTTAGTATATTTGGGAGCATGAAGGATGTAAGTGCTCAGGCCAACGACCGCATCGGGTCCATATCCCAGAGTATGGCCGAAGAAGAATTTCGCATTTTTGACGGGAAAGAAGTCTCAGGTAGTGAGGTGGTTTCTGCACTGAGCAATTTCTCCGCCCGAAGTGGAGAAGTTCTGATTTTGATAGCTACTTTAGGTAAGAATGGGGGAAATTCCGTTAATTTGAATCCCTCAAGCAATGCCAGTATCGATATTGGGGCATATACCAAGTATGTGTCCGATACCTCCGGAAGCCTGAGCATTGACAAAAAGTGTGTTATTCTGTCCGGCGGCTCTGACAGTCTTCTGACCAGTGTGAGCAAAACGGTACAGGATGCTGCCAGAAGAGATGCGGAGAATCCCAATTTGACTTCCCTGTATATCAACCCTACGGGAAAGTTTATCTCCCACTTGATTTATGATGCCAATTTAAAAATCCGAGGCGTTGTTTTCGCACAAATGAAGTAGCCATGAATGAGAACATTGAGAAAATTCTTTATTGGAGTGTGAGCGTTTTGCTTTTCGCTCTTGCCTTAACGGTCTTTTTTTCCGGCTATGACCAGTATCAGCATTATAGGCATCAGAGTGAAAGGCTCATGCTGGAGGATAAGCAAGTCAAACGCTATGAAGAAAATATGCCTGTGGGGATGGATGGGTATGAAGTGCTTCATCAGGTGCTTGAGGCAAAAAAACAGGCTGAGGCAGCAAGGTTGAACCTCTACTATGGCGGTGTGACTTCCCTTCCGGCCATCGATGGCCCGGAAATCTGGATTGAGGGAATAAAGGCTGAGGAGTATGACCTTACGCATTTTCAACTCGAACAGCGATTTAATGAGACTTATGAAATCAACCCATCTGGTAAAATCGTCCGTATTCGCTATACCAAGCAGTAATTTGTTATCAGAGGAGTGGTTATGGAAAACACCCTTTGGAAATTATTAGCCTTTATACTCTGTGGGCTTTTATTGTTTCTTGCACCCATTATGAGCTTATTGGACAGACAGGATGACATTGCTTACAATGTTGTGTTTACTGAGTGTAATCGTTTCGTGGATGCCTGCAGAGATACGGGGTATATTACCCCCGATATGTATTCGGAGTTTCTATCACGCCTAAGCGCAACAGGTAATACCTATCAGATCAAGCTTTCTCACATCAAGCGGGCTGTGAATCCTGTTTATATGCAACAGGGCAGGGATTTGGTCTTTTCAGGCGAGTATGAGGTCACTCATATTACCGCCAGCCAGTCGGAGATCTTGGATGTCCTCTTCCCAGAAGGCTCAAATGTCTCTACTCAGGATAAGATGCGGTATTACACTATGGGTATGGGAGATCTTCTTTTTGTCGAGGTGCAGAACAAAGGCAAAACCATGGCCACAGCCATAAGGGATATGGTTCTTTTTTCAGATACCCGTGCACCGGCTATTTTTGTAAGGGCAGGAGGAATGGTACGAAATGAAGCTGACTAGCCTCTCGGTCCTCTTTGCCATTATTATCTGCCCTTTTCTTTTCATAACCGCTCAGCAATCCAAGTTAGCCCAAGAGGATGTGAAATTGCGTAACTACTATGATACGGTTATTGACAATGCCGTTCAGGATGCGGCTTTTCTCCTCTCACAAAAGGCAGAGGAGCTTTCCTACAACAGGAGTGTGAATATTGCCGCCGCCAAGGATATTGCTGTCACAGGCTTCTTTGACTCCCTAAAATATGCCTTCAATGCTCAGGGAAATACTGTACTGATGGCCCGAGTTGAGGCCTGTGTCCCCGTTTTGGTCCTTCTTGAGAACGAGGGTTATTCTCTCTATGGACTCAAGGACTATAGAACGCAAAATGGTTATACTGAGGTACGCCATATTTGGTTTCCTAAGCAGCATTATATAGGCGTACCCCTGCTCAGCCGTTACAGCATTCGATACACGCTGGAGGACAAGGTTTTCTTATATGATCAGTTAAATCAGGCCCATTATGAAGGGGATTATGAAGCATTTAAGGAGCAAATCCCTTTTTTCAAGGATAGGCAGGGCTTCGAGGATTTGCGTCTGGCGGCTGTAATTAGCTCGGTGGAGGATGATTTGAAGGCCTATCTGGAACAATACAATCAGTGGGCCTATGGGAGAAGTCTCTCAGTTCATTTTGACTTTCCAAGGATTGATGACGCTGATTGGATACGCGCTCTGACCGATGAAGGCCTTCTGGTATTTGCTCAGGGCTTCCCTATTCTTCAGGGAAAGCATTATCAACACTATGCCCTAGGCGGCGCTCGTATTATAAGAAAACCCCTATTGGTGGGGTATACCTATGACGCCCTTCCCCATTATTGTCGCCATGACTGCAGCTTTTATCAAAGAGAGGTTCTAAAAGACCCGGTCTATAATGATGCTAATGTGATCTATTTTTCAACAGCCTATGAGGCTGCAAAAAAAGGATATTATCCATGTGCATACTGTAGGCCGTAACCAAGCTCTATAATATATGACACCATAAAATACCCTCCACATTTTAAGCGTAGAGGGTATTTTGGGGTCATATTATTTTAAGCTATCTAATCCCGTTTGCATTGAGAAGCATGACCACGAAGAAAGAGGTGACGCTGGTTAATATCAGTGAGAAGACAAAGGCAATGCGAATGACCTTGTTTTCCTCACCGAGCTTATCGATGGAGGCGGCGGCATTTTGGAGCTTGGCCGGTGAAATAATGCTGGCCAAGCCTCCGCCAAAGGCCAAGCCGGCTGTGGCGATGAGAAGCCCTTCAAGCCCCCAATTAAGCCCGGTAGCGGTGGTCATGGTATACTTCGAAAACATGGCGATGGTGGAAGCCTCGCTTCCGGTGAGGAAGCCCCCGAATAAGCCGATAAAGGAAACAATGGCACCATAGGCGTTGTGGAAGACCTGTGCCGAGGCATCGGCCAGAGCCTTGACCATGCTGGTGGTTACGAATTTACCTTCTGCCATATTAAAGCCCGACATATTCATAATCTCGCCAATGGAGAAGAAAATGGCGGCTGAAAAAACAGGGCGGGGTGCGCGCTTCCACCAGACCTTTACCGTTTCCTTCAGCTGCTTGGCTGTCGGCCGCATAAAGGGGATAGCAAGCAAGAGACTGACTAAAATCCAAGTATAAGCGTTCCAGAGGGCTCGGGTCGGAATACCTGCCCCATCGGCTGCTACCCCTCTAATGGGCAATGTGAGGGTCCGGTAAAGGGTATCAAAAACGGGCTTGGGAAGATTAAGGGCGAGGATGATGACAATTAAAATAGCCCAGGGCATAAGGGCCTTCCATAAGGGATAGCCTTTTTCGTAGGCCCGTTCCTCGTCGGTCAGGCGGCTTTTGTCAATGACCTTTTTGCCTGTGGCCAACAGATAGATGACCATAGCTATAATGACAGCAATACCGCAGAGGATACCTGTTAAAACAACAAGATTTTCAACTTTATTGGTAAAGTAAGAAACAATACCGATTACAATACCTGAGATAATGCAAGGAAGCCAGCCCTCCCGGATTCCCTTCCATTTGTCCACAATATAGAGCATGCAAAGACCAATGAGGGTGGAAACAACGGGAAGGAACATATAAAAGACGCTTCCTGCCTGAGCCAAAGTGATTTCATTTCCTTTTCCGAGAAAGTTGTTGGCCAGGTCTACAAAAACCACAATGGGAGCACCCAGAAGTGAATAGGTACAGAGGGCATCGTAGCCAATGGCAGGGAGGGCGATGGCCACATAGGTACTATAGCCCATGGCTATCAGAATGGGGGGGAGTAGGGATACGGGAGTTGCGCCTACTGAGACCATCAGGGTTCCAAAACCAATATTGATCATCATAATTTGAACGGCGCGATTTTCTGAGGCCAGCGTCTTAATAAAGATGATGATTCTTCGCAAGGCACCGGTTTTTTCTATGTACGCCATCTGCAAAAGTGAGGTGGCCACAATGAGTGAAACTGAAAAGGACTTGATAAAACCAGCCAATGTGGAACGGAGAACCACTTCAAATGAGGTCTGAAAAAATAGGACCGCGACCGCTGAAATGACCAGCCAACCCACAATACCACTGATATCAGCGGGTTTCTTTAGAACAATCAACATCACAAGAATAACGACAATGGGTAATAGAGTGAGAAGTGCTGAACTCACCAAAGTCATAATGCTACCATCCTTCCAAATATAAAAAATAATGAATTCCTACAAATGCTACCTTGCTTCATGTTGGGAAAATGTACCCAACTATAATTATCAGGGTCGAGGCTAGTGTTACACACAGTAAATGCGTACCTTTATTTTATAAGATTTGACAATGAAAATAAAGCCTTGATTTGGCTTGTGTGTTTTCTAAAGAAACACACCTTAGGGCGGTGCCATTTTAGTTTAGCTTTCGACGGGGTTAGGATGGTTTTTTTTCAAATAAGCAAAAATTTGTTCTTTTTTAATTTTAAAGGGTAAAATGATAGAGAATAAATTGGTCATATTATAGCTATCAGACTTACCACTCATAAAAATTAAAGGAGAAACACTTATGCTTTATGATGCCATCATCATTGGAAGAGGTCCCGCTGGCATGTCCTGCGCTATTTATACTATCAGAGCAGGCTTAAAAACCATGGTTATAGGAAAATCTGACAGTACGCTTTTAAAGGCTGATAAAATAGAAAACTATTATGGTTTTGAGCAACCCATCAGCGGGAGAAATCTTTTAGAGACAGGGGAAAAGCAGGCTGGAAGGCTTGGTGTAGAGATAGTGGAGGACGAGGTTGTCAGCATTGAAAAGGAGCATCATTTTAAAATCTTTTGCAGCAATGGTGCTTATGAGGCCCGCACCGTGCTTATCGCAACGGGCAGTCCAGTTATAAGGGCACCGCTTAAGAACTTAGAACAGTTTGAAGGACAAGGGGTAAGTTACTGTACCACCTGTGACGGATTTTTCTACAGGAGCAAAAAGGTCGGAGTGTTGGGTTATACGGACTACGCCATCCATGAGGCCTTTGAGCTGCTTCCCTTTACTCAGGATATTACGCTTTTTACTAATGCCATGCCATTAAATGTTTCTGACAGCCAAAAGGATAAGCTTGCTCAATTAAAGGTCAATACTGAAAAAATAAAGGAACTCAAGGGCAATGAGACACTGGAAGGTTTACTGCTTGAAAATGGCGACCAGGAAAGCTTACAAGGTCTTTTCGTAGCATATGGTAGTGCATCCTCCACCAGCTTTGCATTAAAAATGGGCATTGCCACCGATAAGAAGTCCATAATCGTTAATGACAAGATGGAAACCAATATTCCGGGGCTCTATGCAGCGGGAGATTGTACCGGTATGTTTAAACAGATCTCTGTAGCTGTAGGACAAGGCGCCATCGCCTCTCGGCAGATGATTGAATATGCGAGGCTTGAGAGAATAAGAAAAGACGGATAAATCCGTCTTTTCTGTTTAAAGGAGGAATCTATATAAAAATTTAAAAAATTTGCCGCTCCAAAAGGAGCGAAAAAGGGGTAAAAAGGGCAATTATTAGTATGTTATTTACTGCATATAGTGCTATGATTGTATTCCATTTGTTATTGTTTAACTTGCTTCATTTCTTAGGGTTTCTATTACATGTTTATTATAGCTAACGTAACATAGGGTTATAAGTATAAAATGCAACAAAAATATAGGGGTAACTGATTTTTTGTTTCGTGCAACATGTTGTGGTCAATGTGCACCAAATTCACCTATAAATCCATGTAATTTTTGTAGTCCAATCGATTCCTTTCACAGAAAGCCATTAAGGCGACGATGATCTTCTTGCCGCCGCCGACACCCGTCTTTAAAAAGCGGTATAAATGAGCGGGATCCACACCGAGCTCCCGGCTAAACTGGTTATAGTTTCCATTGCAATAGTCTTTCATGAGCACCATCATTTTTTCCTGACTCAATCTGATTCTCATAGGTGTTTCTCCGATCGAATAAACTATGCTTGTAAGTATTGTTATTTTATGTAATATCTTAACCTCTGATTGATACTTTGTAAAGTGGTGCTTCAAAACAAGAATAAATAAACAGGTCCACACATAGACATAAAAATGGATTCAGACAAGAGGTGTGCGTTATGAAAAAAATAAGAGTAATAGCTGTGATGATGATTCTAGCGCTTTTAATTTGTTCCTGCGCAAATAAAAAAGGTGATCCTGTGGATGTTAGCGAGGATCTCACCCCCATTAGCAGCCTGACCATCGACGAAGAAGAAGCAGCTGTGCTCAATGAGAAGGTGCCGGTAATTTTGTATTTCGGTGACGAGCAGGATACCAAGCTAGTTAAGGAAATTCGTTACGTGGACATCAAGGAAGCAAAGAAGGGAGCTTCTGTCCTGGCCTCCGCCATGGTCAAGGAGCTTATTGCAGGTCCTAAAGCAAAAGGGCTTAAATCTGTTATTGCAGAAGGTACAACTTTGAGATCTCCGGTAACCATTGAGGAGAGGGTGGCTACAGTAGACTTTACCAAGGAGTTCATCGACAACCATCCCGGTGGAAAGTCAATTGCCGAACTGACCGTGTACTCCATTGTCAATACCTTAACGGAATTAAAGGATGTAGAGCGTGTAAAGATTATCATCAATGGTAAGGCAACAAAGAACTTTAAAGAAAATATTACCTTGAATAATGACTTTCCAAGAAATGATGCGCTTATCAACAAGGAAGTTGGCCTGGCCCTCCCTGAAGACGGTGGTCTCGCTCCTGTAGGCGTAGAGGGGGAAGCGGATACCGCTGAGCTTTCAAACGAAGAAGTTGAAGACCCGCTTGAATAACTAAGGGTTAATCATGTATAATCAGGTGAAGAACAAGTTTATTGCAATAATTCAATAAGAATTTGGAAGGGGAGCAAGTTAGCTCCCCTTGAGCCCATTTCAGGAGGCAAAGATGGGAGAAAAGATAAAGGTTACGGTCCTTTTTGGGGGTCAATCCTCGGAACATGAGGTTTCAAGAATTTCTGCCCAGTGCGTACTTGAAAACATTGATAAGGAACGTTTTGATATACAGACCATTGGTATTACTAAAAAGGGTGAATGGTTGAAGTTTAATGGGGATATAAGTCTGATTGGATCGGGGGAATGGGAGGAACACGCCAAAAAAAATCTTTTGGAGGCTGTTTCAAACAAGGCCTGTCTACCTGAAAAAGCACAGCCATCAGCGCCTAGCTGCATGGACCTGATCAGCTTTCAAAACGATGAAGGCCAGGATGTAAGCGTAGATGTGGTTTTCCCCGTCCTCCATGGACCCAATGGCGAAGACGGCTCTGTACAAGGGCTACTTCAACTGGCCAATGTGCCCTATGTAGGATGTGATATTTTATCCTCTGCAGCCGGAATGGATAAGGAGTTTTCAAAGCTGGTATTTCAGAATGCCGGTATACCGCAAGCCGACTATATAAAAGTGATGCGGAATGAAATAGAAGGTTCTATTGCATTTATCATTAATCAGGTTACCGAAAAGCTCGGTTGGCCATGCTTTGTAAAACCTGCCAATGCAGGCTCCTCCGTTGGCGTAAGCAAGGTGAAAAAGCCGGAGGAACTGGAAAAAGCACTTTTATTCGCGGCCCAATATGATAAAAAGATTCTTATCGAGGAATTCATGAGCGGGCAGGAAGTAGAATGTGCCGTTTTAGGCAACGATAATCCCATTGCCTCAACCGTTGGTGAAATTGTTCCCTGCAACGAGTTCTATGATTATAATGCCAAATATATCGATGGAAAATCGGACACAATAATTCCTGCCAACCTTAAACCCCAGATTATGGAACAGGTGCAGGACTATGCCATCAGAGCGTTTAAAGCATTGGGCTGTGCAGGCCTTTCACGGGTGGATTTTTTTGTCGATAAACAAACTGAACGGGTTATTTTAAACGAAATCAATACCATGCCGGGATTCACCAGTATCAGCATGTATTCAAAGCTCTGGGAAGCTAGCGGAATTCCCTACTCGGAGTTGATAACCAGACTTATTGATTTGGCTTTTGAGAAATACGAGCAAACCTTACGGTCTTATGAAAGGAAATAAATGTGGAGAAACAGGTATTAATTACGGTTAATAGCGTCATCGACGGTGCGGCCGGCGAGTGCGATAAAATGAGCTTTATTACAGAAGGAAAGCTAACCAGGGAAAATGGCGAGTATTGTGTGAGCTATGAGGAAAGTGAGATAACAGGCCTTGATGGAACGACTACCACTCTAAAGGTCAAAAAGGATTCTGTAACCCTCATCCGCCACGGTAACGTGGACTCCATGATGCTCTTTGAGGTGGGCAAAACCCATCTGACCGATTATGACACCCAATATGGTTCTGTGATGTTAGGCATTACCGCGAAAAAACTTGATGTGGAGTTAGGTGATGCCGGAGGTAACATCATGGTCGACTATATACTGGAATATAATCGCGTTTACGGCGGAAAGAATAGTCTGAATGTGATGGTCAGTGAACTTAAGAACTAAAGAATTTATTGTTGAACGAGGGATGGATGAACAAACATGAACAATATCTTTGAAAAGATACGTGAGCAAATTGGTTCAATTACGAAAGATGCCTTTCTTGCCTGCGAGCAAAAGGGAAGCTTACCCAGGCTGGAGCTTCCTGAAATGAGTGTGGAAGTACCTCGCGAAAGAGGATTTGGTGACTTTTCAACCAATATAGCCATGCAGGTCTCCAAGCAGGCTAAGCTTCCTCCTAGGAAGACGGCGGAGCTTCTCGCTGCTGAGTTCAACTTTTCAGAATCCTATATTGATAAAGTTGAGATTGCGGGTCCGGGATTTATTAATTTCTATCTAAATAAATCATGGCTTTATGATGCCCTGAAGCTTATTCAAATAAAGGGGGAGCATTATGGCGAGGTAGAGCTGGGCAAGGGCAAAAAGGTCAATGTTGAGTTTGTCAGTGCCAATCCTACCGGTCCCCTTCATATGGGCAACGCCCGGGGCGGCGCCTTGGGAGATTGTCTTGCCAGCGTACTTAAAAAAGCCGGATACGAAGTGACACGAGAGTTCTATATCAATGATGCCGGTAATCAGATTGAGCGTTTTGGCCTTTCTTTGGAAGCCCGTTATCTTCAAAAGCTTCTAGGCGAGGATCAAGTGGCGTTTCCCGAGGACGGCTATCACGGTGAAGATATTATAGAGCATGTCAAAAACTATATTGAACAATATGGGGATACCCTGCTTTCAAAAGCACCCGATGAAAGGCGTCAAATCCTGGTTGATTATGCCCTGCCCATCAATATTCAAAAAATTCGGGATACCCTTTCAGTCTATGGCATTGAATACGATGTATGGTTTTCAGAAAAATTCCTCCATGAGAGCGGTGCCGTTCAGGAAACCGTTGAATTTTTAAAGGAAAAAGGTTTTACGGTTGAAAAAGAGGGCGCCATCTGGTTGAATGGTGAGAAGCTGGGACTGGAAAAGGATGAGGTTTTGATCCGTAATAATGGCATTCCCACTTATATGGCTGCCGACATTGCCTATCACCGCAATAAATTTGTTACACGGGGATTTGACTGGGCTATTGACCTTTGGGGTGCCGACCACCATGGTCATGTTGCCCGTATGAAGGCCTCCATGACGCCCTTTGGTATAAAGAGCGAACGTCTTGAGGTGATACTGTTTCAGCTTGTCAGACTCTATCGTAACGGAGAAATTGCCCGTATGTCTAAACGGACAGGCAAGGCCATCTCCCTAGGCGACCTATTGGAGGAAGTAGGTCGGGATGCGGCACGGTTTATCTTTAACCTGAAAACCGCGGGCAGCCATCTGGATTTTGATCTGGATCTTGCGGTCAAGCAATCAAATGATAATCCTGTGTTTTACGTCCTATATGCTCATGCCCGCATCTGCAGCATTCTCCGAAAGCTTTCTGAAGAAGGGGTTGTTCCAAAGGCCATAGCGTTTGCG
>JAEYPI010000259.1 GCA_023410885.1 Bacillota bacterium | reverse complement strand
TAATCAAGTTAATTATGAATGAAATTAATGAATAAATTATGAACAAATTGTAACAAAATACCCGAGCTTTGGCTCGGGTATTTTGTTGATACTCGTTCCTCGTATTAACAAAATTTTCTGGAGCTTTGGCTCGGTATTTGATGATACTCGTATTAACAAAATTTTCTGGAGCTTTGGCTCAGGTATTTTGATGATACTCGCTGCGCTCATTTGAACAAATTTTAAATCCCCATATTGTTGTAGCCGCCATCGACATAGACAATTTCACTGGTAACTCCGGAGGATAGATCGCTTAATAGGTAAACGGCTGTTCCTCCCAGATCGTCTAGCGTAACATTTCGCTTAAGGGGGGCTTTTCGCTCCACAATATCCAAGATATCACTGAAATTCTTAACACCTTTCGCCGACATGGTCTTAATAGGGCCTGAAGAAATGGCGTTGACACGGATATTCTGCCCTCCAAGCTCGTGGGCCAAATAACGGACACTGGCTTCTAGGGCTGCTTTAGCGACGCCCATAACATTGTATCCGGGAGAAACCTTCATGGAGCCTCTATAGGTCAAGGTCAAGATGCTCCCTCCCTCTGTCATCAAGGCCTGTGCTCTTTTTGAAATAGCCAGAAGTGAATAGACGCTAATATCCATGGCTAACATAAAGCCGTCACGGGACGTATTGACGAAAGTATCCTGCAGGTCCTCGCTCTTAGCAAAGGCGACTGCATGAACCATACCATGAAGAACCCCAAACTTATTTTTAATCTCTGAAAATAACGCATCCATATCCTCATCCTTGGAGACATCACAAGGATAAGCCGCTATTTCACCCATTTCAGCTGTTAACTTCATAAGGGCTTCTTTCTCCCTGTCACCCAAATAGGTAAAAATGAGATTGGCTCCTTGAGTTTTGGCCGCTTGGGCTATCCCCCAAGCAATACTCCATTTATTACGAACACCCAGGATGAGTATATTCTTGTCTTTTAAAAGATCTCCCATTTTGTAACCTCCATTTATCATCATATATTAGTACTTACTAATAAATACTATACATTAAATCGCTTAATGGTTCAAGGGCCACTCTTCTTATGGGTTTATGCTCCACTTTCCCTATATGATTATCATTTATTATGATCCTCAAATGAATTTTTTAAGACAACGCATACTCTTGAAGGCGGATTCACCACATCCCGAAAATAATTTGTAGAATCTTATTTTTTCTTAGCGAAAAATGTCGGAAACAATGTTTCTATGCGCGTTTTAGTTGACTAGCAGTGAAAAATATGTTACATTTGATTTGTAGAAAAATAGTCTTTTTCCTAATAAGGAGGGAGATACGAATGAAAAGCATTGAAAAAATACGAAGCCGTCTCAACAAAGCTATATCCTCAGGCTACAGCAAGGATGTCATCTTAACCATCAGCAGGCACCTTGATGACCTTATAGTAGAGCAGATGAAGCTTCAGAACAAAAAGTACATATTTAAAGGGCAGTAGCCGCAAGGCCATTGCCCTTATTTTTTTTGGTCGAGGCTTTGTGATGCATTTCAGCAAAATAAGATCAGCAGTAAGTTTTCCTTAGCTCACGCCTGTTTCACTTTCTCGACAAAGCGTTTGATTCTTATAAGCGCCTCCCGAATATTGTCGATTGAGGTTGCATAGGTTGCTCTGGCAAAGCCTTCACCACATGCACCAAAAGCATTTCCGGGTACCATCAATACTTTTTCTTCCATCAAAAGCCGCTCACAGAACTCATCAGAAGTTAGTCCCGCAGCCCGGATATCAGGGAATACATAGAAGGCGCCTACAGGTTCAAAACAAGCCAGGCCCGCTTTTCTGAAACCATCCACCATCACAAGGCGACGACGATTATACTCCTCCATCATGCGGCGCACCTCGGATTCACCATTTTTGAGTGCCTCAATGGCGGCAAACTGGGCGGTGGTAGGCGCACACATAATGGCATATTGATGAATCTTTTTCATCTGCTCCAACGCATCCCGCGGACCGCATGCAAAGCCGATACGCCATCCGGTCATGGCGAAAGCCTTGGAAAAACCGTTGATGACAATGGTCTTCTCTTTCATTTCAGGGAATTGCGCAATGGAAACATGCTTACCTCTATACGTAAGCTCAGCGTAGAGCTCATCAGAAATCACAATGATATCCTTATCCTTGAGTACCTCGACAACCGCTTTATAATCCTCATAGTCCATGGTTGCACCAGTCGGATTGTTGGGGTAACCAATAATAATGACCTTAGTCCTTTCAGTTATAGCCCCTATAATCTGTTCGGGCTTTAATTTGAACTGATCCTCAGCCTTTAGCTCAATGGTTACGGATGTTGCCCCAGCAAACATAACACAGCCCTTGTAGGCCACAAAAGAGGGCTCGGGGACAATAACCTCATCACCCGGTCCTGCAAAAGTGCGAAGGGCGATATCAATGGCTTCACTTCCCCCAACCGTTACGAGGATTTCATCAATCGGGTTATAGGCTAAGTCAAATCGATTTTTCATGTAGTTAGCAATCTCTTGACGAAGCTCAACAAAGCCAGCATTGGAGGAATAGAAGGTTCTTCCCTTTTCCAGAGAATAAATACCTTCTTCACGAATACTCCAAGGTGTTTCAAAATCGGGCTCGCCTATACCAAGTGAAATGGCATCCTTCATTTCATTGATCAGGTCAAAGTACTTTCGAATGCCAGAGGGCGGGGTATCCATGATATTTTTCTTAACCATCTGCTTAATATTCATAATATAACAGCCTCTCTTTCATCCTTTAAAACCCGGTTGAAAACCACACCGTTATCCTTATATTTCTTAAGCACAAAGTGAGTGGCACAGCTTAAAACTGATTCAATAGGCGCAAGCTTTTCTGCAACAAAGAGCGCCACTTCTTTCATGGTTTTCCCTTCTACTACCACAAAAAGGTCAAATCCGCCGGACATAAGACTTAAAGCAGAAACCTGGGGATATTGATAGATTCTTTCCGCAACTTTGTCAAAGCCCTGCCCTCTTTGTGGTGTGACTTTAACCTCAATATAGGCTGTAACTGCTTCATATTCGGCTTTTTCCCAATTAATCAGTGTATTGTAACCAATAATCACACCCTTGGCCTCAAGATCGTTTATGGTGGTTCTGATAACTTCGGCCGTTGTTCCAAGCATGATGGCGATCTCTTCATCTGAAAGTCGGCAATTACTTCTTAAAATATCAAGAATCTGCTTTTGCATAAAACTAACTCCCTTCAACTTCTATCCACTATGTTTAACTTACTTTCGCTCTTAAAGCCCAAAACCATAGTCGTTATTCATGCTATATATTAATAGAGGTGTGTTCCGGATGGAACACACCACAAGCCTCAACCTGTTATAATAAAGCCCTGCTCATTAAAGCAGGGCTTTCTGGCTTGATCCTTTGTGCCTAAGCCGCTGTTTTAGCTGCGGCCAAAAAACCTTAACAGGCTTCATCACCGCGCTGTATAGTGTATTCTATTTCCTTGTTCTCTATGTAATTATCCACATCACTTATAAGCGCCTGGTACTTCGAAAGCATATCAAGCACTTGGGCCTTCATGGATTTAACATCGTGCTTGATATCAATAATACGTTCCCTTTCACTCTCAAGCGCTTGCTCAAGCTTAGCTTTTTCCATTTCCGCTCGCGCCTTCGCGTCTTCTAAAATGGCATCCGCCTTATCTTGCGCCTGCATAATGGCGCTCGCTATCCTTGCCTTCTCCTTGGCTAAATTTTGGTTGTCCTGTGAAGCAGACTCATAACGTGTCTTCATTTCACGAATCTGTAGCTTGAGGTTGGAGATTTCATCATCCTTTTCCTTCAAACGTTGGTCAAACTCATGTATGATTCTTTCAATGTAAGCATTCACATCGGACTTGTTAAAGCCAAACGCTGAAGAACCAAATTTCTTTTCACCAGACATAACCAACACTCCTCCATCGATTGTTTATTCACAGTTTAAACTTCTAAACATATTTATCCATCAATAGTTTTAAATCCGCCTTGGAACGGGCTCCTATGACCTTTTCTACCTGTTGGCCGTTTTTGTATGTAATGAGCGTTGGAATACTCATAATATTAAAGTTCTGAACCAGAGCACTCTCCTCATCCACATTGATTTTACCTATCAAAAAACGACCGTCATATTCATGGGAAAGCTCATCAAGGGTGGGAGCAATAGCCTTACAAGGCCCGCACCACATCGCCCAAAAGTCTATCAAAACCGGAAGAGAGGAATTCAAAACAAGCTCCTCAAAATTGTCATTTTTAATTGTCAAAACCTTACCAGAAGCCATTATGCTCATCCTTTCCACTTTGCTGTATGCTTCAGCTCTATATGATTCTGTTATAATTTGCTAGAATTTCTTGGAGATTATCTTATAGTTTATAATATAATTCGTGACTTTACAACAAGATATTTACTCTTATATCTTCGCAATTAAGTAGTTCATTAGTCCTAAAACCTCATTTTATCATGCCAGGCATCAGTCAATTAAAACCGCATGGATTATAGGATTTGAAAACTTTATCCTGTTTGCCAAAAGCTTGTAACAAAACCTGATAAAAAAGAATCGTATTATTAATACGGTGATTTGGGTATATATAATTCTGTATTTCTTTGCATTGGAGGTTCTTTATGTTTAAATTTGGAAAGATCAAGGTAACAACAGCCATACCCGAAAGGCTATCAGGGCTACATGACATTTCGAAAAATCTCTGGTGGTCATGGAACAGTGAGGCCATTGATCTTTATAGGGATATCGACCTTTCACTTTGGGAAAAAATAAACCGGAACCCGGTTCGTTTTCTCCAGGAAGTAAGCGCACGAAAGCTCGAAGAAAAGCTCTCCGATGCTGAATTTATAAATCGCTATGATAAAGTGCTTAAGGACTTTACCCATTACCTGAATGCTGATGATACCTGGTTTAACAGAAGTTACCCCGATTATAAGGATGAACATATTGTTTACTTTTCTGCTGAATATGGCCTTCATGAGGGGCTCCCCGTATACTCTGGCGGCCTTGGTGTACTTTCCGGTGACCATTGCAAGTCAGCCAGCTGCTTGGGTCTGCCCTTTACTGCAATAGGGCTTTTCTATAAGCAGGGCTACTTTGACCAACACATAAATGCTGATGGTTGGCAGGAAACCCGCTTTACAACCCTTAACTATTCTCAGCTTCCTGTGACGCCTGTATTTGGAGAGGATCAGCCTCTCACTATTTATGTTGAATTATCGGGACGTGTTGTGTACGCCAGAATATGGCGTATTGACATCGGGCGGGTCAAGCTCTATCTTCTGGACACCGATGTTCCTGAGAACAATCAATACGATCGAGCCCTCACTGAGCGGCTGTATGGCGGTGACCGCGAAACACGCATTCAACAAGAAATACTCCTGGGTATTGGCGGCATTCGTGCGTTGGACGCATTGGGTATAAAGGGTACTGTATACCACATGAATGAAGGGCACTCGTCTTTCATGTCTCTGGAGCTTGCTCGAAATCTGGTAATAGAAAAGAATATGCCTTTTTCTGAAGCCCATGAAATTGTGCATTCGTCTTGTGTTTTCACAACTCATACTCCGGTTCCTGCAGGGAATGATGTATTCCCTCTCGACATGATGGAGCGCTATTTTGGCAACTATTGGGGACAGCTGGGGCTTAGCCGTCACGAGTTCATGGACCTTGGTCTAAAACCCGGTGATCCTTATAATTTCAACATGACCGTATTAGCTCTTAATATGGCGGGACGAAAAAACGGTGTAAGTGAACTACATGGTGCTGTGTCCCGCAACATTTTCAGCTCGCTATGGTCCCAGCTACCAGAAGAAGAGGTTCCCATCGGCCACATCACCAATGGTATTCATACCATGACGTGGTTGGCCCCTAACATCAAATACCTTCTTGACAAGTACCTCCCCTCTGATTGGCAGCAAAGGCTATATGATTATTCTGTCTGGGAGGGTGTTTATCAAATCCCCGACGACGAGCTTTGGAAAACCCATAATGTCCTGAAGACCAAAATGATCCGCTTTATCGCTGATCGGCTCAAAAAACAGTATCTTCAAAATGGCATCCCTCTTCACGAAGTCAACGAGTTGGATAGCCAGATAGACAACCACGCCTTTACCATAGGCTTTGCAAGACGTTTTGCTACCTATAAGCGTGCAAATCTCATTTTCAGGGATCTTGCAAGAATTGAAAAGATCCTGAACAATAAAAGCATGCCGGTCCAGATCATTTTCGCAGGAAAGGCTCATCCGGCTGACAGGCCAGCTCATGAGGTTATTAAGAACATCCATGATATTGCAAGGCGTGAAGGCTTTCGGGGTAAAATATTCCTTGTAGAGAATTATAATATGACTGTAGCCCGCCATCTTGTCCAAGGTGTAGATGTATGGATGAATAATCCACGACGCCCCCTTGAAGCCAGTGGAACCAGCGGGCAGAAGGCTTGTATTAATGGTGTGCTGAACTTCAGCATTTTAGACGGCTGGTGGTGTGAAGGCTACAATGGTGTAAATGGCTGGGTTATAGGTGATGATACCCCCTACGAAAACGAGCAGCATCAAGACGATGCCGATAGCAAATCCCTTTACGAAACTCTGGAGCGTGAGATCATTCCTCTATTTTATAACCGCGATGAAAATGGCATCCCTACAGGCTGGGTCAAGCGCATGAAGGATTCCATCCGTACTCTGACTCCCCTGTATGGCACCCATAGAATGGTCAAGGAATACACAGAAAAAATGTATCTGCCTTGTATTACGCGAAACATCAAAATAAGGCATTCCCAATATGGCTTTGTCCGCGTCCTTTCCGATTGGAAGGAAAAGATTGAAAAGGCATGGCCCCAGGTATGCATTACAGCCAATCAGGATATCCATGGGCTTGTGGACTATAGCATGCTGTCAGGCCGTGAGCTCCTCATGAGCGCAACGGTACAACTTTCTTCCTTGGTCCCTGAGGACGTCCAGGTAGAGGTGTATTATGGCCCTTTGGTAAAAGGTGTCATTGTCGATGGCTTAGCTGTTGAAATGAAGGCTGTAAGACAGACGGATGCTGCGACCTTCTATTACGAAGCTAAAATATGCCTTACTGAAGGTGGGGAATACGGGTACTCCTTTAGGGTCATTCCCCATCACCCTCATCTCATGAATAAATTTGATATGCCTCTGGTTAAATGGGCAAACACTTAATTTTTTATAAGAGCTTTAGCTCAGGATAAGCCACAATGACCGTTTTAACGTTTTAGTATTTTTTAGAGGGAATTAAACTAAAATAATGTATCACGCGCTGATAGGTTAATCATATTCGTCAATTGACATGCCCTTCCGGTATGCTATAATTGATTAGACATAGAGTCATTTTAATGGCCTCTATACAGGCGAACATTGTTATTTGTAAATTGAATCCTTATAAAAGAGGATTTGATAACTCAAACCTAGGGTTGCCGACACATTTAAACTTAGTAAATGCTATTTACATATTCTTAGAGCAGAAAATGTAAATAAATGCTGTGAACGCAGCTTGTAGGGTGCAACCTTAATTTGAGTGACGCTACGCCATTGAGTTAATGATTTCTTTTCGATAAATTTCCTTTAGGGAAGTATGAACCATGATGTTTAAGCAGATTAATTCCTCAAGAGGGCGTCGTTTCAGTCTGGTATTGGCGCTTTTTTGCATTTTGTCATTTGGGCTGTTACCAGGACTGGAAACCAGGACATTCGCAACGAACACAGCCGATACACCTCAATCTGAGGCGGTTTCAGCTATTCTTTTTGACGCGCGCAGAGGTCAGGTTATCCTCTCGAAGGCCACCGATGAAATTTCACATTCCCCGCTTGCCAATCGTATTATGGCTGTTTTAATCGCCTTTGAAAAGGCAGATATCGAAGCCATGGTCACTATTAGTAAGGATGTCGTTAACACTGAGGGCGCTACTTTAAAGTTAGCGGTAGGTGAAAAATATGCCCTTAAAAACCTTCTCAGCGCATTGCTTCTGACCGGTTCCATTGATGCCGGAAAAGCGGTGGCTGAGTATGTGGGGGGTAGCGAATCCGGGTTTGCCGCCATCATGAACGAATATACCACAAAGCTGGGAATGAAAAATACACATTTTACAAATAGTACGGGTATTTACGACGAGAACCAATATACCACCACTAACGATATTGCCATACTTATGAAATACGCCCTTTCCAATAGCAATTTCAACCGTCTCTTCAGTACTCAGGCCAAGACCTGGTATGATGACACTAAAACGCTTCTTCTGACGAATACCAACAATATGTTCTGGAGCTACCCCGATACCGACGGTGGCTTAACGGTGAGCTTCGATAAGGATATTCAAAGCATTGTCACCACGGTAACCCGAAACAATATGCGGCTTGTCTGTGTTCTTCTGGACGTCCCCACTAAAAAAATGTATGAGGATTCAGTCGCCTTCCTAAACTACGGGTTTGACAATTATCTCTATGGGACACTGGTTTACGCAGGAAGAAGCGAGCGGGTTGTCACCGTTGACGGTCAGTCTTTAAACCTTGTTCCAAAGACTGACGTGAACTATATCTACCCCAAGGGAAAGGGACAAACGTTCATTAAAGAGGTTACCATTAATGTGGATGAGACTAAGCTTAAACCGCCCATCACTAAAAATACTGTCATGGGGGTATCCACCTACACTCTTGAAGATGAAACAGTCATTAAGGTAGAGCTTTATCCTGATCGTGAAATTCTCCCCCAGAAAACAAAGCGCCAAATCTTGAAAGAACGCATGAATGAAAGCAAGGAACTCATATATGTCATCATTGCGCTCATTTTAATTGAAGTAATCATTATACTCTTCAAGATCTACGGTTATTTGAGGAAACAAGCCCTAAAATCCCGCGCCAGAAAGTATAGACGCCGTTAACGCAAGTAGCAAGTAAGGGACGGTTCTCAACTTGCGCACTCAACCTTCGCAAAACAAAGGACGGTTCCCTGCTTCACACGCTGAAACAGAAAACCGTCCTTTTATTATGCACTTTAAAATTTATGCACTGAGAAAAGCTTGAATAAACTCATCAATCCCACCGTCCATTACCCGCTGCACATTACCATCCTCATAATCAGTACGATGATCCTTGACCAGCGTATAGGGACAGAATACATAAGAACGAATCTGGCTTCCCCAAGCGATATCCATTTGCTCACCCTTGATCTGATTGAGCTTTTCTGCCTGTTCCCTCTCTTTTAGCTCCAAAAGCTTGGCTTTCAGCATTTTCATTGCTGTGTCCCGGTTCTGGAACTGGGAACGTTCGTTTTGGCAAGCCACTATAATGCCTGTCGGTATATGGGTGATACGCACGGCTGAAGAGGTTTTGTTAACGTGCTGACCACCCGCTCCACTGGACCGGTAAACATCCATTTTAATATCATCCGGATTGATTTCCACAACGACCGAATCATCCAGCACAGGCATAACATCCATGGACGCAAATGAGGTGTGACGTCTTCCCGAAGAATCAAAGGGAGATATCCGCACCAGACGGTGAACACCCTTTTCTGATTTCAGAAAACCATAGGCATAATCCCCGTTGATTTCAACGGTCACGCTCTTTATGCCTGCTTCGTCTCCATCCAGAAGATCCAAAACTCGTGTTTCAAAGCCATTTTTTTCTGCCCAGCGGGAGTACATACGGAAAAGCATCTGGACCCAGTCCATAGCCTCTGTTCCACCCGCTCCTGCATGCAGCGTAATGATAGCATTATTATTGTCATGCTCACCCGTCATCAAAGTCTCTAGACGCATTTTTTCATAACGGCCTCGGATATTATTAAAGCTCTGTTTAACCTCATCCAGGACCGTTTCGTCCTTCTCATCAAGACCCAGCTCCGCAAGGGTATGGGCATCTTCACATTCATTCAAAAGCTTTTGAAAGTGCTCTAATTTAGACCTGAGACTCTTGGTTCGCTGAAGAACCTTTTGAGAGTTTTCCGCATCGTTCCAGAACTCAGGTTCTGCTGCACGTTGCTCGAGTTCCTCTAGCTCTTTTTGCACACCAGGGAAGTCAAAGTGAATCCCCCAATTCTCTGATATTTTCGCCGAGTTCTCTAAGCTCAAGTCCTATTTGTTCAAGCTCTACAAGGCTCACATTAATCATTCCTTCCGTGTCAAAAATTTGTAAGACTCTATTAAGTATTAAAGTCGAACGCCTCTATTATACAATGGCTCTCCGACTTTGTCACGATAAAACACTGCTATTTGAAAAGCAGAACCCGGCAAGGAGAGCCGTCAGCGCCTTTTATTTTGAGGGGCAGGCAAACATAGCTGTAACGTCCCGGTCCAATACCTTTAAGGCAGAGGTTCTCAACAATGGCAACCTTATGGGCCAAAAGATGCTTATGGACAGAAAAATGATCATCGCTCCATTGTTCAATAGAAAGGTAATCAATGCCTATTGTTTTTACACCACAATCCACTAAGAACCTGGCACAACCTTCAGTAAGCGCCGTATATTGCTCATAAAACGGGGCCATTTCATCTCTCTGGCTAGAGGCCGTCTTAAAGAAAACAGCATTAACCTCTGCTAAATCAAAGCCGGTCATGACGGATACATCAATAGCTTCCTTGGTTGTTTCAACAATTAAAACCTCTCCCATGAGCTTATCCAGGCTCATAGCCTCAATATCCTCCCCATCCTCAATAAAATGAAGGGGTGCATCCATATGAGTCCCCGTATGAACTCCCATATGAATCTCGGAAACATTGACGGCATCACCGCAACCGAAGGATAGCGTTTTTTCAAGAGAGACCTCACGATCACCCGGCCAAACAGTCATACCGGCTTGTATCGGACGTGTAATATCATAGACCTTTTTCCCTGAGAACATGGTCAAAACCTCGCCTTCTGTGTTAATTCATTGAAACATTTCATGTTAGAAGCGATGTATGCGTCACGGGTGTTTCATAGCTTGTTACTTCGAAATAAGCGATGTATGCGTTACGGGTGTTTCATAGCTTGTTACTTCGTAATAATAACCTCACTCATCAGTATTGAAACATTTCATGTTATAATAATACCATGGAGAATAGGATCAATTGCGCAGGGTGTCAATACTATTATATAACATGGGATCCGCGCCATCCCAAGGGGTGTCGCTTTTTTGGATTTAAGGGACAGGTTCTCCCCTCAATTACAGTGAAAGCAACAAGCGGAGAGGAATGTAAGGGATTTTTACCTAAGTCATTTGCGCACCCTAAAAAACCTATTCGATAGCTTTCACTCATACGGGTGATCTCCACTAATAATACATAGTAAGAAAAGCAGGAATTAAACATGGAACAAGAAAAAATACTCGATATTGCCGTTCGGGCAGGCTCCTCCCTATTACGATTTGGTGCAGAGATCTATCGCGCAGAGGATACAACTAACAGAATATGTCAAAGCTACGGTTTGCCCTGTGATGCTTTTGCTCTACCCACCGGTCTGTTTGTCAGTGTGGAAGGTGAAAAAGGTATCTCTACCATCTGTAAACGCATTTCTTCCAGATCAGTAGATCTTTCGAAAATAGCTCAATTAAACGATCTTTCAAGACGTATAGAAATTTATAAGCCCGAGTACGAGGTCGTTATAAAGGAACTTGACCGCATCTACGGGCACGGGTCCTACCCTAAAGCCATCATCATCATTTGCTTTGCATTAACGGCTTTTGTTTACGCGCTTCTCTTTGGAGGCAAACTGAGCGATGCACTAGCTGCTTTGGGCGTGGGCACCTTACTGGGCTTTTTACGCTTGGTCTTTTCCAAGGGCAGCAGCTTTCCTTTTATCGAATATTTTGTTGGCGGCCTGACCGCCGGGCTCTTAAGCTCTGTTGCAGCAACCTTTATTCCCAATACCAATGCTTATGTAGTCATCATTGGTGCAGTTACTAACATGCTGCCGGGTGTAGCCCTGACCAATGGTATTCGCGATCTCCTATACGGTGATAGTGTCAGCGGATTGGCCCGGTTAGGCGAAGCCTTGATGGTGGTTGCGGTCATTGCCGCCGGCACCGGTATCGGACTTACTTTATGGTTCTTTGGAGGTCAATAATGATTGTACATTTTATAAAGTTCTTTGTTTTAGCCTTTTTGGGAAGTATGGCACCGGCTATGGTCATTAATATTGAAAAGCGACTTCTTCTCTGGGCCGGTTTAGGTGGGGCCCTTGGTTTTTGTGTCGCCCTGGCTTTCAACCCCTCTTCCCTCTCGCTAAGCGTGCCTCAAATATTCGTTGGCACAGTAGTGGTCGGTGTTTACAGCGAAATCATGGCCAAATATCTTAAAACACCCGCAACGGTATTCTGTGTCCCAGGCATTTTCCCTTTGGTTCCCGGAATTACCGCTTATCAGACCATGCAAAGCTTAGTGGAAAATAACCTTTCAGCAGCGGGGGGATTCGCCCTGAATACCGTGTTCAAGGCCTTTACCATTGCCTTTGGTATAATGATTGTCACTGCCCTTTTCCGCTTTGTCCGCAGGCTTCGCTGCAAGCCAGAAGCCTCTTGTAGAATACTAGAATAGGTCCGTTGTGCTATAAATATCTTTATAAATCGTGATCAACGGAAGCCCTGTCTGTTGAGCCAGCTCTTTAACGCTCTCATATTCAGGAGACGCTTTTTTAATTCCTTCATATTCACAAACCTTAACAAGCACCTCTCCATAAGGAAGCTTTACTGTGAGAACCTCTCTTTTCATGACGGTTCGCTGAGTTGCATATTTCCGTATCCCAATAGTGGTCGTTTCAGTTAAGATGATCCGTTCCAGCTTCTTAACCAGCTCATGGGTACACAGCACCGACAGCTTAACAGCAGGGCGATTCTTCTTCATGTAGATAGGGGTATAATAGACATCCAGAGCTCCTCCTGCCATGAGCCTGTCCAACGTGTAACCCGCCACTTCGCCCGACATATCATCAATATTAGCCTCCAGCACCATCACTTCTTCTTTTCCGGAAGAAGTATCATCTGAACCTAAAATCATGCGCAGTACATTGGGAATACCAAAGTCTTTTTTGCCCGTACCATAGCCTGTTTTTTCTATTTGCATGGCAGGCAGGATACCAAAGGCATCTGCCAGCTCTACCGCAATGGCTGCCCCCGTAGGGGTAACAAGCTCACCCATGGTTCCGTTGGAATAGACCTTAGCCCTCGCCTTGGCCAGAATCTCACTGGTGGCCGGTGCAGGAACAGGAAGGATGCCATGGCTGCAGCGCACTGTTCCACTGCCTGTGTTGAGAGGAGAGAAGATGACCTTGTCGGGTTTGACGTAGTTAAAACAAATAGCGGCCCCCACAATATCTACGATGGAATCCACAGCGCCAACCTCATGAAAATGGACGTCCTCAAGCGCTACGCCATGAACCTTGGCCTCTGCCTCGGCGACCCTTTCAAAAATACGAAGGGCAAGCTGCTTTACCTCGTCCTTTAAGGTGCTTTCTTCAATTATAGCCTTAATCTGCCCCCAGGTGGAATGCTCAGCCTCGGTATGGCTATGGTGAGCATGAGGAGCAGAGTCATGATGGCTATGGTGGGTATGAGGGGCAGAATCATGATGGCTATGGTGATGGTCATCATGATGATCGTGATGATCGGGTTGGTCATGGTTGGTGCCGTGACTGTGACTGTGGCCATGATCGTTGTGGTGATGGGAATGCTCCTCCATATCCTGATGGAGTACCACATCAAAGTCAGTTCCCCTTATCCCTCCCATGCTTTTGGGCTTGACAGCAAGCTCATAACCATGAACAGGGAGCTTTGCTAATTCCTTTTTTAGATACTCCGGACTGACACCCAAATCTAAAAAGGCACCAATCGTCATATCCCCACTGATCCCTGATACACAATCTATATATAAAATTCTACTCATTTGTCCTCCTCACAGAGCTTATTGATGCGATTAGCCAGACATGCAGCACCGAAGCCATTATCAATATTCATGACTCCAAGACCGGAAGCACAGCTATTAAGCATGCCTAATAGAGCCGACAGGCCGTTAAAGCTGGCACCATAACCCACACTTGTGGGTACAGCAATAACAGGCTTATCCACCAGACCACCTACCACGCTGGGCAGCGCACCTTCCATACCGGCTACAACAATGATAACATTGGCTCTATGCAGGCTGTCGGTATGAGCTAGAAGACGATGAATTCCTGCGACGCCTACATCAAAAAGCCTTTCGACTCGATTCCCCAGTATCTCAGCTGTCAGGGCTGCTTCTTCGGCTACCGGAATATCCGCCGTACCGGCTGTAATCACAAGAATATGGCGTTTGCTGATTCCGAACTCCTGCCGTTTTATCAGTACAATGCGCGCAGCTTCATAGTAAATGGCATCGGGTGCCACGCTTTTAATGGCCTCATAGGCCTCGGGAGTTGCACGGGACGCCATAATATTGCCTGTGCTTTTTTTTAGCATATCTTGAACAATCCCGCTAATATGCTCCAATCGCTTACCCGGACAGTAAATAACCTCAGGAAAACCATTTCTTAAGGCTCGCTGATAATCAATCTTGGCATATCCGATATCGCTTTCGGCTAAAACCTTAAGCTGACCCAGAGCCCCCTCTGAGCTGATTTCACCTGCAGCAACCCCATCAATAATCCGCTTGATATCCGTAATTTCCATTTTTTACTCCATATACCTTATATGGCGTTATTCATCGCCATAAGCTTACTCTGCTGATTAACATCGCTTGTTTAATTCATATTTCCTGTCCGATAACCGTCAAGATCCACTGAGACAAAGCGGAATCCAACTTCTTTCAGTCTACTGGAGACCAAACCTCGTACATCAGACCGGCAGAGCTTCTCGATCTCATCCGGAGTGGTCTCAATTCTGGCCAATTGGCCATGAACACGAACTCGGACTTGCTTAAAGCCCATTTCCTTCAAAAAGTCCTCGGACATTTCAATTCTTTTTAGAAGCTCAGGCGTCACTTTCTCACCTGTAGGTACACGAGTGGCCAAACAAGCTGCCGAAGGCTTGTCCCATATTTCAATATCCATGGCCTTGGCGCATTCACGAATCTCCTGTTTGGTAAAGCCGCAACCCAATAGAGGGCTTTTTACCCCCAGCTCCCTAAGAGCTCGCTTGCCTGGGCGGTAATCATTGGAATCATCACTATTGGTTCCTTCAGCAACAATATCAAAACCATTTTCACCAGCCACTTTGATAATCTTTGAAAAAATACCATTCTTGCAGTGGTAACAGCGATCAGATGTATTATTGACAAAGGCTTCTATTGAAAATTCATTGGCCTCAATCTCAACGAGACGTATACTCCTCTGCTTACAGAATTCTCTGCCATACTCAAGTTCTTTTTGAGGCATCATAGCCCCCTTGGCCATTATAGCCAAAACATTACCATCTAAAGCTCTATTAGCTGCTTCCAATAAAAAACTGGAATCAATGCCTGCTGAAAAAGCAACGCATACCTTGCCCAGCCCCTTAAGATATGTATATAGATCATTAACCTTTATATTCAAATCATTTCTCCGTTACATCTCATAATACAGTTTACTATCATTATCGCGATAATCTAAATCTCAGTCAAGTCCATGCTTGGCAAATCCAGCAGTATACCTGAAACAAGCATATCTTACCGAAAAATGAAACATACAAAATATTCTCCTGAAATTCGTAACGGGGGCAGAATCTGATTAGGTTTAATTTACAGCATGGTATACACACCACAGAATGCATATCCATTCAATGCAACTCTTAAAATGGGGATTCTGATTCAAATTGGTACAAAACATTGCCCTCTCTATTACTAGCCTTTATAGTAAATGAGTAGTCTTTAAGATCAGCTTCTAGGTATGCCTCAAAACCATTGTTTTGCCAGCATAATTTTAGACTCCCGGAATCAGAACTCAAATTTTCTAACTCAGCGTCATAACCGAAAGCAGGGAAAGTATTTCGGAATCTTAGAAGTGAGAGCTGCTTAAGGACAATATCCTTTTTAAGCCCCTGCCGAATCTGCTCTATAGTGAGATTTGTCCGGTTAATTTCTTTGTGTCCCCCTTGACCAGCTTTTTTTACAGCCTCGTAGTCATTCTTGCCGGCAAAAAGATCAAGATACCAAACCTGGGGCTTTCCGGGCATAAATATCTGGATGGCTCTTGCCAGAATAAGCTTTCTGGGGTCCTCTCCCAAGGCACTGAAATATGTGGCATTTACTTGATAATAGGTATTCTCACCGCCATGAATATCCTTAACATGACCCCCTCTACTAACCACTGTTTTAATCAGCACATTAATCTGGTCGTCGGGCACCAGCCCTTTTAAATCTAGCAAGGGAATGCCATCATGGCAGCCAAGCATATTAACTAACCTAATCTTTTTTTCTTGTATTTCACTAATCCATTTTGTCAGATATTCACGAGTGTTTCTCTCAAGAGCGTCAATAATCAAACCCGGCAGAAAGAAATCGTAGGTTATATAACCTTCCTCTGCAAGCTTTTCGTGAGTTTTTTCTTCATATCTTGAATGAATCTCGGGTAAAAGCGTTAAGCTGTATTGACTAGCCAGCATCTTAATACGTTCAAGTATAATCCAGGTTTCTGGTTCGTTTAAAAAGTTTTTAAATCCGGGCACTTTTGACGTATAAGCAAAAGCATCAAGTCTGATTATTCTAGCTCCGTATTCATACAGTTTTCTGATGGTATCCTCATAAAATTCCCAAACAAGCGGAGATTTAATGTTAAGATCCATCTGACCTAAATATTTGCGTCTGGACTCCATCAAATCAATAATATTTTCTTTGAATCGTATATACTGACCTAATTTTATTTCCGCTGGTTTTTTACCCTCACTTAAAGATCTGTTTATAAGGTCAGCCAACCTTTGTGCAGAGGCGTATTGAATGTCCATATGCCTCATGAGATCCTGAGCATCAATTTTCTCATATGTGATTTCCTGATAAAAGGTGTTCCAATAGGGGACTTCTTTCCCGTCAGGCATACGAACATTGAGTATGGGAAGTCCTGGTTTCCTGAAAAACATATCTTTTATAAGCTCTTGATTAGGCTGTATAAAGCCTTGTTCAGTCATTTGGCCCAAGCCGCTCCAAAAGTTGTTCCAATTGATAAAAAAATCCTTATATTTAGAATTTTCACCGTTTTTTAAGATATCCTGAAACTGTTTGGATAATACTGAAGAATGGTTTAATACGATGTCAAATTTAAGGGCAATGCCCATGTGCTTGAGGGTATCAAGATTTTCCTTGCGAGCATAGATCTCGTTGAGATTATAATCAATTACTGAAAACCCACGATCCAGATCAGTATTAAAAACACTTGGTAAAATATATAATGAGTCAAACACATTTTCAAGCTCGGGTACCTGAAGCAATTTGACCGTTTCACCCAAATCGCCCCCCATACTGTCTGGATAGACATTTAACATGGGACCCGATTTAATGGTAAGCTTTTCACTTTCAACAGCTTTTATGTACATTAGCCACCCTCCCTATAGATATTCCGCCATCTTTATTCCGATATATTCACCGTAGGATAATATTTTACCATCCTTTGAAACGATTAGCTTGGCCCTTGCTGCCTGTGAATTTAATAGCTCCTGCTCAATGCCAAGTACCATGTTTGTGAATGGACTATCGGCCCCTTTGTCTCTGTTACGGGATTTTCTATGTTCAAGGGTTTGTTGGGGCGTACTGTATAGAAAAATGGGAATATCTACACCCAAAAGGTTATGACTGTTACCATGAGTCCATTCTATAATGATAATGTTTTTATTGGTAAAATCAACTAGATCGTACCAAAATTCAGACTCTTCTCTCCCCATTCTTTTAAGATACACTTTAGAGTCTCCATTCTTAAAGCTGCAGAGGATGGAGTTAATCTCGTTAAAATCTATTTCATTAACGGTTCCCAGATAATTCTTCAATCCATTTCTACCTGAGCTCTGATAAACAGAAAGCCACGGATATTTTGAGATCAACTCAGGGTCGAAGTCGCGTCCATTTTTCTGGAGCTCCCTCAATACAAAACACCAGTCTGAACAATAAAGGCCGTACGAGATAAGTCCCTTAATACCATTCTGCCTAAAAATACGTAATCGCTCAGTATCATTGTCTTTTGGAATCCTAAGGGGATAATTGTCTCCAGAGAGGGTATAGCTTCCTAATTCTATTTGATTGAGATAATATGAAAGCAATGAGGCTATCTCGGATTTTCCTACACCTGAACCACCATATACCGATACAACCGCACGATGGAATGAGCTTTGGCTAAGTACGGATATGAGAAGTTCCAGCATTTTAGGAAAAATCAACTCAGCCTTTTGGATATGCTCAGATTTAATATGAATGACATCACCTGGCATATCCCCCTTTGGAATGCTATTCGTATCTTCAATGCTTTCAGGAATCCAAGGGATCTCCCTTATTTTCTCCAAAACATTATTGGCTTTGAATAACAAACTGTCACTCATTAAAAACCTCCATACTAACCGTAATTTTTGTATGTATCCACAATTATATAGATCCAAAGCAGATATGTCAATCGGATGACATTTTTATTGATCTCGCCAGCTGTTGGTTCGATTCCAAGACAAGCGTATCGTTAAATACTATTCAGATTAAGTAGCTTAAAAATTAAATACTGAAAACTCAATTTTCATAAAAACCATCCTATTTTATTGATTAAATATTACAAAATTCTTTGTATTTATTGTTTTTTCAACCAAGTACTATGTGTATGAAAGGTTCCAGCATTTAATAACTCAAAGAAAAATAATATGTCAAGTGGTTGACATTCAAATTGATTTAAAGTAATATCAAATTGCGACCATTAAAATATAAAATTTGGAAGTGGCGCAAATATATATTTAATAGGAGGAGACCATGAAACGTGTATTACTGGCAATGGTTCTTGTAGTTGTAATGATGAGTATGCTATTAACATCATGCGGACAGTCCACAGTCAACCCCAATTCAGACAAATCTCCTACCCAAGGCCCTGTAAAACTTACATACTTTAACACATCAGCTGAAGTTAATACAATGTTTGAAGAAATGTTTAAAAAATATAATGAGCTTAATCCCAATGTAACCATTGAATTAATACCCACAGGTGTCGGAGAAGGTCAGCAAGAGAAGCTGCAATCTCTCTTTGCATCCGGTAATGGTCCCACATTTATGAACGTGGATCCCGCTAACGTTATAGAATATAAGGATAGATTATTAGAGATGACGTTAGAAAACGCACCGTGGTTGTCCCAGGCCAGCGAAGGTGCAGTCCAGGGCGGAACCTTCGACGGCAAGATTCTTGGAGCACCCTGGAGTGTTCAGGGCTATGGCTTGCTGTATAACAAAAGAGTCGTGGACAAGGTATATAACGGAGCGTTCGATCCTTCTACCATAAATACAAGGGATGCTTTAAAGGCTTTTTTAGAGAAGATCGAAGCAACAGGCATACCTGCAACCCTGCTGCATGGAGCCAACTGGTCAGTGGGCGGTCATTACCTCACGCTGAGCTATGCCGTTCAGGGGCCGGCTACTGCTGATGGAACAGGCTACATAGATAAGCTAAAGGCCGGAACAGCAAAGATTGAGGACAATCCTATATTCCAGGGCTATATGGATTCCATGGATCTCCTGGCAAAGCATAACTATAACAAGGCAGATCCACTGGTAGGGGACTATAACAAGGATGTCCAAGCATTCGGTGAAGGTAAATGCGCAACCTTCTTTATGGGCGACTGGGCATGGACTGTTATGGGTACTTTAGAAAATGTAGATCAGGAATACGGCTTTATTCCGGTACCTTGGAGCAACAATCCGGCTGATTATGGTAACACACAGGTTGTAATGGTATTGCCCAAGTTCCAAATTATAGACAAATCACAAAACACACCGGAACAGACAAAGGCCGCCTTAGATGTATTGGGCTGGATGCTTACTGATCCGGTAGGGCAGCAATTTTTCCTTGACGCAGGGTTCTTCATGCCCTATAAAAATGTCAGAACAGATGTAACCTATAATTCAATGACCTCATCCATCGCAGATTACGCAAGGCAAGGAAAAACCATCAACCTTGGATGTTTCTCTTATATTTCCGGTGATGCATGGACCCAGACAGGCAATCTCATGCTGAAATATATCTCCAATGCAATAGACAGGCAAGAATTAGCCAAAGGAATAAATGACTATTGGAAAACTGTTAAGTAAAAAATGATTCGGCTTCGGGTGGATAGTGGTACATAATCATTATCCACCCAATTCTATCCATTTAATAGGAGAGCAGCAATGAAAACAAAGAAAAACAAGCTAACTAATGCAGGGCTTTTCATTACCTTTATGGGGCCTACCCTTTTGCATTCACTTGCGTCCTATTAATACCATTTCTATATGGTGTTTTTTTAACCTTCACCAATTACAATCCCATCAAAGGAACAAAGGACTTTGTAGGCTTAGCTAACTTTTTAGCTATATTTGCAGACAAAGAGTTTTTAGGTCAATTTGTAAAGACCTTGGGCTATGTTTTGTATTCAACTATTTTTTGTAATCTATTGGCTTTCTTGTTAGCCTATTTGCTTACTAGCAATATGAAGGGCCAGAGCTTTCTACGGGGTGGTTTTTTTACCCCAAACTTAATTGGAGGCATTATACTGGGTTATATCTGGAAATTTATTTTTGCTAATGTTGTTACACAAATAGGAAACACGCTAGAGTTTAAGCCTCTTATGACCTCACTTCTAACCCATCCTGACAGAGCAATTCTGGCAATGGTTGTCGTAACAGTATGGCAATATGCCGGGTATCTGATGATGATCTATATTGCCGGTTTTGTGGGAATATCAAAAGAAGTCCAGGAGGCAGCTGAAATTGATGGTGCTAAAGGCCTGAGAAAGCTTTTAAATATTAAAATTCCCTTAATGGTACCCTCTTTTATTATTTGCTTGTTCATTACCATTTCAAGAGGCTTCATGGCCTATGACCTTAACCTTGCACTTACTAACGGTGCTCCATATGGATCCACCCGCCTTGCATCTATGCACATTTATCAAAAAGCTTTTCAGGCAAATCAATATGCCACGGGGCAAGCGGAGGCAATCGTATTATTTATAGTAGTTGCTATCGCGGCTGTATCTCAAGTTCTGCTAACTAAAAAATTTGAGGTGGAAGCATGATAGGTGATAAAGTTAAGGTTTCGGCTAAATACCTTTTTGTTTATATTTTACTGCTATTATTTATGGTCCCCTTCTTTTTAATGATAATCAATTCGTTTAAGACAACCCAGCAGTTTATTGAAAGCCCTTTTTCCCTTCCTAAAGTAATAGGGCTTGGTAATTACGTAAACGCATTTAAGAACATGAACTTTCTCAATGGTTTTGCAAATGGTTTAATTATAACAATCATCAGCGTTGCTTTAATTATCCTAACCGCCTCAATGGCTGCTTACTTTCTTGTAAGATATAAATGGAAAAAAAATAAAGCAATCTTTGCAACCTTGGTTGCTTCCATGATAGTTCCCTTTCAGGCTGTCATGATACCTCTTGTAAGCATTTACGGCAATATGAAGCTGTTAAACAGCAAATGGATACTTATATTTATGTACTTGGGCTTTGGCCAGGCATTTGCTGTATTTATTTTTCATGGCTTCATTAAGAATATTCCACTGGAAATGGAGGAGGCGGTATTAATTGACGGGGGCGGCAAGCTGCAATCCTTCTTTAAAGTCGTATTCCCGTTATTGACCCCCGTTACAGTGACAGTATTAATACTCGATGTACTATGGATCTGGAACGACTATCTACTTCCAAGTCTTGTTCTACTTTCCCCGGCCCAACGCACCCTACCCTTATCGACCTATAGCTTCTTTCAGTCTTATAGTGTTGATTATGCGCCTTTAATGGCCGGCATTATCTTAACCATATTACCGGTACTCATTATCTATGTGTTTTGTCAGAAGCAGATTGTGAAGGGTGTTGTGGAGGGGGCCATCAGATAAGTAAGCAACAGGTTTAGGTTGATTCCCTCTCAATAAGAGAAACAGGGAAGGTTATTCTTGAGGGCATGGTTTTATTATCAGCTTTAAAAATAATGCTTTCAACAGCATATTGACATATTTCATTGACAGACTGGTGTATGGTCGTGATTGTCGGACTGTAGAGTGTACACAGATCAATATTGTCATACCCTACAATTTTCATCTGGTCGGGTATTTTAATGCCCCGTTTGTTACATATGGTTATTGATTGCGCCGCAATTATATCGTTTGATGTAAAAATACCGTCAACATCAGGATGATCATTCAAAAGCTTGTTAATCATGGTTTCATAATGCATTGAAAGGAATTGCTCTTCTGTTGCATCTAAAACAATGTAGGGGATTCCTTTTTTTTCGCAAACTTCCTTAAACCCATAATAACGCTTGTTAGCATCCATGTTAAGGGCTGCGCTTCCGCTGATATGGGCTAGCTTCTTACAGCCCTTAGAAATAAGATGCTCTGCTGCAAGAACACCACCCTGATAGTTATCAGAACAGATAGATGGAATACTATCCGATATGATACGGTCAATGGATATGACAGGGGCATCTATGGCAATATTTTTATCTATATTCTGTGTACGGCTTGCTATAATGACTCCGGCTACCTTATTGGCGCTAAGCATGTTAAAATACTCAATTTCTTTTTGGGGCTCAAGATTAGAATTGCAAAGTAGAAGCTTATATCCATTCTTAGCAACATAATGCTCCACATAATCTATCACTTTGCAGAAAAACATGTGACTAGCGGAGGGTACAATCAAGCCAATAAAATTGCTCCTATTTAAAGATAATGCCCTTGCAAAGGCATTGGGCTGGTAATTCAGCTCCTTCATTGCCTGTCGTATCTTCTTTTTGGTTTTCTCGCTAACATACCCGCGTCCATTTAGCATTCTCGACACGGTAGTAACAGTCACTCCGCTTCTCTCTGCTACATCCCTTAATGTACTCATAAAAAACCCCTCAAAATCTATTCAATTCGATAAAATTAAAGTATCTATAAGATTACTTGCATTATCTCCAAGTACAGGATCAGGATAAGCATTTACTGTTCCACATACTATTGTCTCAGCTTGGCAAATATTCTACCAATGATATTATACTACATTGTAAAGAACAATGCCTCCAGATTTAGTGAATTAACGGCAATAGACTAAAAAAGTCACAATAATCGGCTGTCCCATATAGTGACGTCAATTCATACCATATCCGGAGGCCAGCAATGTATCCGGCAAAGCAATGGTCACCACCTGATCGTACGCCATACTCTCATAAGAATTAGCTTTTGTCAGCTGTGCGACAATAAGCTGGAGCGCAAAAAACGAAAGAACAGCTCAAAGCCCGCGGACAATGTACTGTAAAATAATATCTAAATAGATGGATATGTCAATGTAATATTAGATTATTATATAAAAGAGGCACTATCCCTTGCGAGATAATACCTCCCTTTTTGATTTCCGTTGTTGGGGTATGGTTCATTAAGTTTCTTTGTTACACCGTGCCTTTAAATTCTGGTCTTTTTTCGCAACCGGTTTCTAGCAACAACTGTCACGATCATGGTCACAGCACCTGTTTCCACCAAAGATACCCGGTACGAAACAGATAATCACAATAATTATAATGATAATCCATATGAAATTGTCACCGCCGCCAAAGATACCATCTCTGCAGCTACAATCTCTGTTACAGCCATCTCCCATAGTAACACCTCATCTTGATTCGGCCTTCTTCATCTTATGCAGATGGCCTGTGAGGTGACACAAAATCAGGGATTGTATCTTTTCATAATAGATTGGTAGAGATTCCTATACTCACGGGCAGAATTATCCCAAGAGAAATCCTGGCTCATACAGCTTATAATCAAATCTTCCCACTGACCCTTATTCTGATAAATCTCAAGAGCACGTGCTACGGCATCCTTCATCTCATGAGCGTTATAATTGGCAAACGAAAACCCTGTCCCCTCTTTCGTAAAAACATTATAGGGCTGTACCGTATCTTTCAGGCCTCCGGTCTCTCTTACAATGGGCACTGTTCCATAGCGCATGGAAAAGATCTGGGAAAGCCCACAGGGCTCATAGAGAGAGGGCATCAAAAACATATCACTGGCAGCATACATTCTTTGAGCCAAAACACCGTCATATTTAATGTTGGCAGAGACCTTGCCGGGATACCGGTCCTGAGCATTGCGGAACATATCCTCATAATGCCTTTCACCACTTCCAAGAACAACAAATTGCAGTCCCATTTCCATAAGCTCGGGCAGCATGATTTCCACAAGATCCAGCCCCTTCTGATCTACAAGCCTGGAAATAAAAGACACTATTGGAATATCGTCCCTGACCTCCAGACCCAGTTCCTGCTGAAGCCGTCTTTTATTCTCATACTTTCCTGACAGGTCCGTCTTGCTAAAATGGGCATATATCCTAGGATCGGTCTGAGGATCGTTATTTTCATAATCAATACCGTTAACTATGCCATACATATCTCCAGAACGGCGCCGTATAATATCCTGCAGATTTTCTCCATAAAAGTCACTCTTGATCTCATCAGCATAAGTGCGGCTCACTGTGCTTAAAGCAGATGAATAGGAAAGCCCAGCCTTTAAGAAGTTGACTTGATCATAAAATTCCAGCCCGTTAGCATGGAAATATTTCCAGTCAAGTCCTAAAAGCTCGCTCATAATGCTTTTAGGGAAAACACCCTGATATTTTAAATTATGTATGGTAAGAAGGGTGTGAATTTTTCGATAGAAACCATCCTCTTTCTGCCTGTAATGGTCATCCAGAAGCACACTTACCATACCCGTCTGCCAGTCATTGAGATGAACAATGTCGGGTTTAAAGTTAATTAGCGGCAAAATATCCAAAACAGCTTTACAGAAAAAACTAAAACGCTCTCCATCATCATAAAGCCCATAATAGCCTTCTCTAAAAAAGTAATACTCATTATCAATAAAATAGAAGCGCACACCGTCGTAATCAAGCTTGAATACACCACAGTATTGCTTTCGCCAACCTAACTCCACCTGGCAGCTGCCGACAAATTCCATTTGGGAAACAAACCTAGCATCGATTTGACTATATTTGGGCATGACGACACGGATATCAACATCAAGCTTTTTCAGAGCTTTAGGCAATGACCCGGCCACATCGGCAAGACCACCTGTTTTCGCAAAGGGCGCCACTTCAGAGGAAGCTAACCACACTTTAAGCTGGCTCATGGTAATATTTCCTTTCTTAAGGCGTTGAGTGCTTTCGCATGTTCATTCAATCATATTCTCCCACTTTTTTCAATACGAAAAACAACGCAAAACCAAAACCTGTCTTGAATAAACTATTATCAAAAACAAAAACTAATACAGGGAGGTGCTCTATTATGCCGGACGAGAAAAAAACAATCGTCAATCCCAATAAACTCAAGGCATTTGCAACAAATGCCGTGACCGAAATTATCAAAACCGAGTCAGAAGCCCAATTACCCGTTTCCTCAGATAGGAGTGTTGAAGAAGCCCGAGAATGGTGTAACGATGGAAATAAGCTATAAGGTAAAAAGGGGGTACATAACCCCCTTTATAACACAATGTTAATTAACGAAGGTATAATTCATTCCTGAATTATTATCCCAATTTTCCACCGAGTCCTTAAAGGCCAGGTTGACATTTTTTCCTTGTTCAACTGGTATAACAGCGGAAAAAGACCCTTCGCTCTCTTTATTCATTGTTAGCTGTGAGACATCCTCCCACGTTTGATTACTTCCAAAGCCATAAACCCCGGATATTTCCTGGGCTCCGCTCTTGGCAAGTAGGCCTGAATAGTTTATTTTGGCTTGAGTTTCAGATAACTTTTCAAAGGTAACACCGGCTTTTGAATAAGACTGGATGCCAAAGCGTGAAACGTCGTTCATAAGCCCTTCGGAAAATTCTTCTTTAAAAGTTTCTTTTTCTTTGCTAGGGCCCTGTTTGTGCTCAATTTTAGTCGTTTTTTTGAAGGTGGCTGGCTTTTGATTCTTATTATTGTTCGGCATATTATCAAATAAACTCATGGCTATAATTCGTCCTCCTTTCACGTTTATAGTATTTGTTTTTCAATACTTTATAAACACCAAATAAATCAATATCTGTCTTTCCAATCATAATAAAAGCTCTCTTTAACCAGTTTTTGATTATTTGGTAATATTTTCTATAGCAAAAGGAGACAGGGGAGTCAGGGGGACGGTTCTCTGACTCCAAAAAAAAGAGTCAGAGAACCGTCC
>JAEYPI010000187.1 GCA_023410885.1 Bacillota bacterium | reverse complement strand
CCATAATCCTGAGCGGCCCACCCTATGAGGAAAAGCTGCCCTACCATATTAAAAATACAAATGATAATAAGGAATTTTAAGACTCTCAGAAATTCTTCATTTAACAAGTAAAGAAAAACGCTTGTCTTTTGCTCGGAAACCCTGTTGACAGGAACAGCTGCCTTTTTCATAACACTACACCTACTCATTCCACATTTGACCCAGCATCTCAATGACTCGATTATAGGAAAGCTTGACCTCCCGTGCTGATAGGACAAATTCCCTGACTAAAGCCAGAGTAAGCTCTTCTTCTATCCTCGTATAAATTGCATCATCGATCATGAGCTGGCTGCGCACATTGCTCCCTGTTCTGATAAAGCCTTCATCTTCCATTTGCCTGAAAGCCTTCTGTACCGTATTGGGATTGATATCAAGCTGGAAAGCCAGTTCTCTTCGTGATGGCAGTTCATCGCCGTCCAAGGCGTTTCCAAGAAGGATCTGCTGCTTTAAAAACCGCACAATCTGAACATAAACAGGTTCTTTGTTATGAAGCTTGAGTGTCGAAAAATCGATCACATGTTTCAAATTGATCCCTCCAAGTGTATTATATGCATAATACACTTTTACAGTCAACAAATCTTTTTTTTATCCATTAGTTAGAATCTACTTAATTTTCTAGATCACAGATTTAGAGATGATCTAAGTCAAAAAAACTAGGATACTTGAACATATCCTAGTCTTAGTGAATACACTTCAGATTCAATAATCCATCTCCTACTCCATCTGCTTGGCATGAACCACCAATCGGTGGGAGGCTATAACTACCGGATGGCATGTAAAAAGCGTTAAGATCTTATCGGTATCGTTTTGGTTGGTGATGGAAAAATCATCGGGTTCTACGATGAGCTTTTTATAGATCTCATAGGTAAGCGTCTTTTTTGAGGTCTGGATAACAATTTGATCCCCGGGCTCCAGCTCATCCAAACGGTTAAAGTATTTCCCCAGGGTATAACTTCTGTGGCCTGCCAGAACGATGTTACCTATTTCATCAAACTTCCCTGTGTTAGGCATTCTACCTGCTGCCACCCGAAGGGTTTCCTCATCTACGCCGTCCATAATGACCATTCGTAAATCAATTTTATCGATGATCAAAACGCCCGTCATGCGTTTTTTAATTTCCTCTTTACTCATCAAGGGCTTCTTTGTGGGTCCGGGAGGACTTGAAGACGTATTCCCGGCTTGGGCTGAATCAACGGATGCAGGAGTTGCCTCTTCACCGGAAAGTCCTGCCCCAGTGGCATTAGTCGATTCCGGGGTGATGTCACCCTCTGGAATCATGACTTCGGGGATATAAAAGGCTTCCACATCTTCATCATGCATCAAATCCGTATCAGATATGGCATGCTCGGATTGTTTGAGGTATTCATCAATAAGGTCCTCATTCCTACCGGTATTGATCGCCTTTAGAACAGGAGGAACGACAATAAGAAGAAGCCCCCCCACGATGAGAATGGTGGAAAGAAGATTTTTCCTTTTTTGATAGGGGTCCTTACCTTTAGAAGTAGTATTCTGATGAAGCTCTAACTGCGGAGTTTCTGTCGGGCTAGCTGTTGGCTGGTCATCTTGAGACATTTGATGGGTTTGCTCAACATCCATACCGTTCCCTCACCTTACCACAGACTATTTACTTCTATTTCTTCTTTTCTCCAGCCATTCCTTTATTTTTGCTTCATAACCATTGCCGGAAGGATGATAATAGGTTGTACCGCGCATTTCGGCAGGCATGTATTCCATATCATCCACGATATTGCCCGGAAAGTCATGGGCATATTTATAGCCCACACCGTAGCCAAGGCTTTCCATACCCTTGGCTGCTGCGTTTCGAAGATGCATGGGGGCCTCTCCGGTATTTTTATGCTCAACATCATGAAGTGCATTACCTATTGCCACATAAGAAGAATTGGACTTTGGGCTGGTGGCTACCATAACTGCTGCATGGGCTAATATAATTCTTGCTTCAGGCATACCAATCATCTGAACAGCCTGGGTGGCGGCCACGGCTACATTTAAAGCATTGGGATTCGCCATTCCTACATCTTCGGACGCACAAATCATGATGCGTCTGGCTAAAAATTCAGGGTCTTCACCGGCATAAAGTGCCTTTGCCAAGTACAAAACAGTTGCATCAGGATCACTTCCACGCATGGATTTAATAAAGGCACTAATATTATCGTAATGCTGCTCTGACGATTTATCAAAGCGAACAACCTTCTTCTGAATACAATCGATAATGACTTCTGGGGTTATCCGATAAAAGCCTTTTTCATTCATATCGGTAGTGAGAACAGCTAATTCAAGCGCATTTAAGGCAATTCGTGCATCTCCGCCCGACATTTCAGCCAAAAGGTTGACGGCATCCTCGTCGATATCGATGGGAAGAGAACCCAGTCCTCTTTCTTTATCTGACACCGCCATCTGCACAATTTTTTTAATATGACCATGGGTAAGTGGCTCAAGCTTAAAAACCGTGGATCTTGAGATGAGCGCCTTGTTCACCTCGAAAAAGGGGTTTTCGGTTGTAGCCCCAATTAATATGACCGTACCATCCTCCACATGAGGAAGCAGGGCATCCTGCTGGGCTTTGTTAAAACGGTGTATTTCATCCACAAACAAAACGGATTTTCCGTTGGGATTCAGAAAGGTATTTTGAGTGTCCTCTACCACCTGCTTAATATCCTTGACACCTGCGGTCACCGCATTAAGCTTAAAGAAAGTCGCCTTTGTGGTATTGGCTATGATACGCGCAATAGAGGTCTTCCCTGTACCGGGAGGTCCGAATAAAATAATGGAGGACAGGCGATCAGCCTGAATCATGCGGTTTAAGAGCTTACCGGGACCAATAATATGTTCCTGTCCCACATAATCATCAAGATTCCGTGGGGACATCCGGTAGGCCAGGGGTTCCTTTTTCACAGACATCTTTACTACCAGCCTTTTTCCTTCTCTTGCGTTTGGGCAGTAGCCCATAGGCATCCAAGACCTTTTCAGTATTTTCACTTTCATATTGTCTGAACATATCCGGTCTTTTCTGACGGGTACGCTCCAACATCTGAAGATAACGCCATTTTTCTATCTGGGCATGATGTCCTGACGTTAATATATCAGGCACCTTTCTGCCCATAAACTCCGGTGGTCTTGTATATTGTGGGTATTCTAATAGCCCCTGATAGTGGGATTCATTAGAATAGGAGTCCTCCGAGCTTAAAACCCCTTCTACAAGCCGGCTCACGCAATCGATAAGCACCATGGCTGGCAGTTCTCCGCCAGTCAGTACATAATCACCAATGGAGATTTCCTCATCCACTATTTCCTCGAGTATGCGCTCATCCACACCCTCATAATGGCCGCAGAGTATGATGAGATGCTCTTCTTCCCTCAGTCTTTTAGCTACCTTTTGTGTCAGGATACTGCCCTGAGGACTCATATAAAGGGTTCTTGGCCTTTTGGGTGCTTGCTTGACCACATGCTCCCATGCATCATAAATGGGCTGGGGGGCCATAACCATACCGGCACCGCCACCATAGGGATAATCATCCACTTTCCGATGCTTATCCTTTGAAAAATCACGAATATTAAGGGTGTTAATGGAAATGAGGCCCTTCTCCCTTGCTCGCCCAATAATGCTCTCATTGAGCAAGCGATCCATGCTCTCCGGGAAAAGCGTCAGGACGTCAAATCTCATCGAGTAAGCCCTCCGGTATTTTGACCTGCATTCGTTTTCCTTCAATATCCACTTTTTCAACCACTGATTTTAAAGCTGGCAATAAAAGCTCTTTGCCGTCCGGCTTTTTAATGATGTAAACATCATTACTGCCTGTCTCAAGCACATCCTCAAGTGTACCTAAACAGGTATCATCCTCATACACTTCCACACCGATTATGTCACAAATGAAATATTCATCCTCTTCCAGAGGTCTTGCATGCTTTCTTTCAACCAAGAGCTCCTGGCCCTTAAGCTTCTCTGCATCATCCCTGTTATTGATACCATTAAGCTTCAAAAGAACCAGGTTCTTAAATAAGCGCGTCCCGGTTACCCTGAACTCTTTGGGTTTTCCCTCCCAATTTGTAGTAACAAACAACAAATAATCAAAGCGTGAAAGGTCAGAGGTTATGGGCAATACCCTGAGCTCTCCCCTCACACCGTGAACATTAACGACTTTTCCGACTGCTAAATAGTCATTCATTATCATACCTCATCAACCAGTGAATTGAAAAATGTTCCACAGGAATGTACCACAAGCCTAGACCCATAGAACAAAGGTACGTTCCAAAGGAATGTACCACAAGCCTCGACCCTAAGAAGAAAATCCCCGGATTAACCGGGGATCAAGCTGTCTTAATTAGGACTGTATGGGTTTAATAACTTCCTTGATGGCCCACTTTTTAACGGTGATTTTGGATCGTTCAACACTGGTTTCAAATGTGATTTCATCATCCTTAATGTTAACGATCTTACCAGTCAATCCACCAATTGTTACAATGGAATCTCCAACGATGGCACTGTTGATGGTCTCTCTAACCTTCTTCTCTTTTCTACGTTGAGGAACAATGAGAATGAGATACATCAGTCCGAGAGGGACAATAAAAATCAATAACTGGAGCCAATTTCCGGCACCTGTCAGTTCTGCACCGGTTGCGTCAGGATTTGTTGTAGCTGTAGCAGCTAATGTTGTTAATACACGACTAAAAAATTCCATAGGGAAAACCTCCATAAACCTTGATTAATATTAGCTATTATTAGCATTAATAACGACATTATATAGTATTTATTGGTGTTTCGCAATTACCAGACTCATTTTGTTATCATAAACACAATTAATCTAATAACGTAGGAATCCTATTCCCTGCCCTCTTTTAGATTCGGTAAAAAGCTATACCTTATACCCCAATCTGGCGAAGGCTTCCTTTCTAAAATCCAAAAGACGGTCTTCTTCAATAGCCTTTCGCACATCCTGCATGAGATTGATCAAAAATCTGAGATTATGCCATGCCGCCAAGCGAAGCCCTAATAGCTCACCACATTTGAACAAATGCCGAATATAGGCTCTGGTAAAATTCCTGCAAGCATAGCAATCACAGTTTTCGTCCATAGGCCCGAAATCACGGGCATATTTAGCATCCCGGATAATAACTCTCCCCTTTGAGGTAAAGATTGTTCCGTTTCTGCCAATACGTGTGGGAAGGACACAATCAAACATATCAATCCCTCTGATAGCACCGTCAATGAGATAATCGGGACTGCCAACCCC
>JAEYPI010000186.1 GCA_023410885.1 Bacillota bacterium | reverse complement strand
GGTTAAAGCATTGGATGTTCGCCTTATCTGTCTTACCGCTTTTCATAAGCTTCTTCATATGTTAAGATCTGTATGCGAGAACTTCAGCTTTATGGGTGCTGATAATTTCTGATGCTCCGGGGTTCCTTTTGGAGGCATTGGAAAAAATACAAAATGCAGAATGGATAACGATGTATGAGTCAAATTAAGCTTATGGTATTTGATATGGACGGCGTCATTGTTGACAGCGAGCCCCTCCATCGCAAGGCTAAGGAACAAATATTAGTGGATTATGGCATAGAAAATGCGGTCAATCTGGATGCAACAGTAGGAATAGCAAATGAAGCCTTTTGGGCACATATTATTAAAGAATACGGTCTTGCAACAGATCCTGATAAACTGGTTCTACTTCAAAACAACCTGATTCTATCCATGATGGAAAAACATAATATAGGCCTCATGCCGGGCCTTTCAACGCTAATGGATGAGCTTGAGCATAGAGGGATTAAAATGGGTCTGGCATCCTCCTCGTTGCGTTATTTTGTCGAAAAGGTTCTGGATCGATTTGGAATCAAGGAACGATTTAGCTTTATGGTAACAGGGGAAGATGTTGAAAAGCGGAAACCCGCTCCTGAGTGCTATCAAAAGGTTATGGCTCTTGCAGGTGTTGAACCTTCCGAAGCCGCTGCTGTAGAAGATTCAACGGCAGGAGTGAAAGCAGCTTATACAGCCGGATTAACCTGTTTTGGCTTTATAAATCCCGGTTCAGGAAATCAGGATATTTCTTTAGCACACCACAGTATAACCCGATTGATTGATGTGATTGATTATCTTTAGTCTTTGAGAATAGGCATTAATATAGTTCTTATTGATAAAAAGAAGGGGGAGTGGCCTTTAACCGCTCCCCTAAAAGTACGTTCATCTATTCATTTCCGGTAAAACCATCTTCCCATACTTGAGCTTCATATAAATATCCAGACTGACGGGCAAATACTGAATATCCTGATCGTTTTCTATGGCAACCTGGCTTCCTTCAAATATGGGTATTCCATTGACGAGCCGAAGGTTCATCGTTGCTTTTTTAGGGGTCTTGCTGACCCTACAAATGGCACGGGTGGTGACCTCCTCAATATTCTGAGCAAGGGCGAAGAGGTGGGTGCTGCCCTCAAAGGGATTACCAAGGGCATCGACCTTAATGCCAAAGCAGATAACGGGAAGATTGTATTCGGTAACGATTCGGGCAAGCTCCCAAACATTGTCCCTGGACAGGAACTGGGCCTCATCAATGAGTACGATGGAGAGGTCGTTTTCTTGTTCTTGGGCTTTTTTAATCTCCTGAACTAAACGATTGTAAAGCCAATTCTTCTCCGGATAGATTAAAAAGTCCGATTTTCTCTTGATCTCACCGTTCTCAAGTCGGCTTATGATATACTCGCCTTCTTTTGTGTCGGTGTGGGGCTTGAGACAAAGGACTTTTCTGGAATTATACCGCTCGTAGTCATAGGCTATTTGAAGAAGCTGAGTTGATTTACCTGCGTTCATAACCGCATATCGAAAATAGAGTTTTGCCATAATCTCACCTGTCATAAAAGATTAGTGTGGTTTCACACCTTATTATCTTAGCATACCGTTCGACAATAAAGAAACGAAATTAGCAAAACTGTATGCCATATTAAGCAGCAATTCAATAATTCTGCAAAATGCTCATGCATAATAATAGTGAAAGGATGATCTTTTTTTGATATAATCACTAATGATAGGCATCAAGCGAAACTCGCTTCGATAGAGGTATTTTTTGAAAGGAAAATATGAATATGAACATTAGAATTGATCACACCAATATCAATGTAACAAACCTAGAAAAATCCATTGCCTTTTATGAGAAAGCCCTGGGGCTTAAAGTGGTGTCAAGAAAAGGTCCTGAGGATGGCCGTTTTATTCTGGCTTTTTTGGGGGATGGCATAACCGCTAATCGAATCGAACTCACTTGGCTGAGAGACAAGGAAGGGCCCTATGATCTTGGCGATAATGAGACACATATTGCCTTTAAGGTGGACGATTTTGACGCCGCTTATGCCCTTCATAAAGAAATGGGATGTATCTGTTATGAAAACAAGGGCATGGGTATTTACTTTATTGAGGACCCCGATGGCTATTGGTTAGAAATTGTACCGGAGAAACGATAAAAGATGGCTAATATCGTCATCGATGAGCTAATCCGCTCCAAAAGAAAGTCGGTCTGCTTGACCATTACCAATGATGCAAGATTAGTTGTAAGAGCACCTTTAAGACTATCGTTAAAAGAGATAGAGAAGTTAGTTCTTGAAAAGAAAAGCTGGATCGATATCAAAAAGAAGCAAGTCTTGGAGAGAGAGAATCGGGCGAAGCACTTTTCGGTTGAACCTGGGGGCGAGGTACCTTATCTTGGGGAAACCCTTAGGATTATTACGACTGATAAGGTCAAGTCCATTAAACTTGAGGACGGCGTCCTGCTGTTTCCCTTCCATGATCAGAACCAAGCTGATCTTGTATTAAGTAAATGGTATAAAAAGCAAGCAAAAGACATTTTAACGAGAAGGCTAGCTGAATTATCCCGGACATATGGTATTCCTTATGAAGCTTGCCGCATTACGAGCGCAAGGAAGCGTTGGGGTTCCTGTAGCAGTCGCAACCACATTCATCTGACGTGGCGGCTCATCATGGCTACCCCATTGGCCATTGACTATGTGATCGTTCACGAGCTCTGTCATGTCGTCCAAAAGAATCATTCGAGTGCCTTTTGGCAAAAGGTTGGGGAAATCATGCCGGATTTTGTTGAACACCGTAATTGGCTCAAAACTAATGCGTTTATTCTGGATATCTTTGACTGACATTTACTTGCTTCTCGCCAAAAGAAGTGCCTTAAAATCAACCTTATAAATATAGATCAACTATGTTCATCATTACAGAAGTTTCAGGGCAAACTAAAGGCCTTGAAACTTTTATTTTTTTCATGTATAATTATGACCAAGTAATAATATTTAATATTATAAACTGATATTAATAGAGGAGTGGGATTAATGAGTAAAGGATATGAGGTCACCAACAACAACGGGAAAAGAATTGTCAGGGGCTTTGGCCATTACGAAGCGACTTCGGTATCAGACTGCCGCCAAATTGTTAAGGAAAGTGCATCAAAATATGGATCAAAAACAGCTTTCAAGTTCAAGAAGGACGGAAAGCTCGTAGAAAAAACATATAAGGACTTGGATCAGGATGTGGATGCGTTGGGAACAGCACTTCATGATCTGGGCCTGAAAGGGAGCTTTATCTCGGTTTATAGTGAAAATCGATATGAATGGAGCGTGGCCTATTTTTCCATCATCAATGGTACTGGTGTCGGTGTACCCTTTGATAAATATCTTCCGGTCTTAGAAGTAGAAAATCTAATACAAAGAAGCAGGGTGGAGGCTATTTTCTATAGCCAAGCCTATCAAGAGACCATGGTGGAGCTTTCAAAAAGAGAAAATACGCTAAAATTCTTTATTTGCATGGATGAAATACCACTTGTACCGGGAGATTCACGTTTTATAACCATGGCTTCTTTAATTCGCAAGGGAAACGAGCTTTTGGATAAAGACGATAAACGTTTTACCAGTGCCATTATCAAGCGTGACGAGATGTCCATTCTACTATTTACATCAGGGACGACCAAGGCTTCCAAGGGCGTCATGTTGTCACATGCGAATGTTACCAGCAATGTAAATTCTGTTTCTTCTGTGATCAAGATTTATCCTAACGATGTTCATCTTTCACTTTTACCCCTTCATCATACCCTTGAGAATACCATAGGCCTTATGTATATGTTAGTCATGGGTGTTACCATTGCCTATTCCGAAGGCATCAGGCATCTGGCCCAGAATATCAAGGAGTTTAAGGTAACCATTCTTATTGGGGTACCTGCCATATTCGAAGCCATTTATGGAAGAGTGCTGGACGGAATTGAAAAACAGGGGAAAACGGGCCTTATTAAAGCCGTTACCCATGTATCGGAGTTTCTGCTGAAGCTGGGCATTGATGTCCGAAGAAAGCTCTTTAGGTCTGTTTTGGAAAAACTTGGCCCGGATTTAAGATTATTAGTATCGGGTGCTGCCCCTATAAATCCTGAAATTTTAAAGGGATTCCAGAGCTTCGGCATCATTTTTCTTCAGGGATATGGATTGACAGAGACTTCCCCTGTCATAAGTGCCACAACGTTCTTTCACAATGTAGTTGGAACCATTGGTATTCCGGTTAAGGATGTTGAAGTTACTATTGATAACCCCGATGAAAACGGGATGGGAGAAGTTCTGGCCAGAGGGCCCAATGTGATGCTGGGTTACTTCGAAAATCCTGAGGAGACGAATGAAGTAATGGAAAAGAACGGCTGGTTCAGAACAGGTGACTTGGGGATAATCGACGAAAGAGGCTATTTAAAAATTACCGGCCGCGCTAAATCCATGATCGTCTTCACCAATGGGAAAAAAGCTTTCCCTGAGGAATATGAAATCCTTTTAAATGCCATTCCAGGTATCAAGGAGTCCTTCGCTTGGGGTAACATGGCTCCGGACGGTGATATTCAGGTCTGTGCGAAACTTGTCATTGATAAAGAATATTTTGAGGAAAAGGGCTATACAATCGATAGAATAGGGGATGAACTGGAAATAGCCATAAAGAACCTAAACAAAAGCATTCCACAGTATAAAATCATCCGTTATTTTGTCATGAGCTATGAAGAGCTTATCAAAACAACGAAATTAACTATTAAAAGACCTCTTGAAACTGAGAAGATGAAGCGGTATCTTGATAAGGCAGGGGTCGATATGAGAAAGGCTAATAAGAGATTAATAGAGTAGAGGGAATATGATCAAACGAGCCGGAAAAGAAGATGCCAAGAAGGTGATGAGCTATCTGGAAATTGAGGGAAGCCTCAATACAACGCTTTTGGCACATATAGAGAAGTATGGCTTTGAAAAAGAATTTCAGGATATATGGCTCCATTTGGATGAACACGAAGAAAAGACCCTCGCTGTAGTCATGAGGCATTTTAACAGCCTTTATATCTACAGCGAGGGCTGTGTTTTTGAAAATGATGAGTTGGGAAGCTTTGCCTCCTTTTTAGGTTCGGACATCATCTCGGGAAAGCTGGATTTATTAAGTGATCTGGCCCTTTATGTTGAGGGTATGTTCCTTGAGCCTTCCTGCCATATGAAGCTTCATGATGGGAGCATGCTGGTGCCTTGCAC
>JAEYPI010000079.1 GCA_023410885.1 Bacillota bacterium | reverse complement strand
GTGAAACAGCCTTCCATATTTCTGTGAGGGCCGAGCTGAACTGAAGCTTATCCAGAAGCTCCTCGGTTCTATCCTTCACTTGGCTGACAACGCTCTTTAAATCATCATCAAATTCTCCGGCCTGTCTTTCCTTTGGAATAACACCTCCGAAGTATTTCTGGATCATGGCAACTGTACGGCTCACCAGATTACCGAGATCATTGGCCAGATCTGAATTAATACGTGAGATGAGGGCTTCGTTGGAGAACACACCATCCGCACCAAAGGGCACTTCACGTAGAAGGAAGTAGCGGATGGCATCCAAACCGTACTTTTCTACCAGGATAACGGGATCTACCACATTACCCTTGGACTTGGACATCTTGCCTCCTTCCAACACAAGCCAGCCATGGCCGAAAACTTGCTTGGGAAGCGGGAGATCAAGGGCCATTAGCATGGCAGGCCATATGATGGTGTGGAAGCGAACAATCTCTTTACCCACTAATTGAACATTGGCCGGCCAGAACTTTTTAAAGCTCTCGTCATTTGAAGAAAGATACCCTAAAGCTGTAATATAATTGGAGAGCGCATCAATCCAAACATAGACCACATGCTTGTCGTCAAAAGTAACCGGCACACCCCAATTGAAGGAGGTTCTGGACACACACAGGTCCTCAAGACCAGGTCTTAAAAAGTTGTTGAGCATTTCATTTCGTCTGGAGGTGGGCTGAATAAATTCAGTATTTTCCTCCAAGAGCTTGATCAGCTTATCCTGATATTTAGAAAGCTTAAAGAAATAGCTCTCCTCACGGGTTTTTTCAACTGCTCTGCCGCAGTCAGGACATTTACAATCCTGAAGCTGGGTTTCAGTCCAGAAGGACTCACAGGGTGTACAATACCAGCCCTCATACTCGCTTTTATAAATATCGCCTTTATCATAAAGCATCTTAAAAATCTTCTGAACGGTTTCAATATGCTCGGGGTCGGTGGTGCGGATAAACTTGTCATGGGTTATTTTCATAAGACTCCACAGCTCTTTTATGCCGCCAACGATTTTATCCACATATTCCTTAGGAGTAACACCATTTTCAGCTGCAACACGCTGAATCTTCTGACCATGCTCGTCGGTACCGGTCAAAAACATAACCTCATACCCCTGTAGTCTCTTATAACGAGCCATAACGTCTGCCGCTACCGTTGTATAGGAATGGCCGATATGGAGCTTTCCGCTGGGATAATAAATGGGTGTGGTAATATAAAATGTTTTCTTGCTCACTTTTAGAGTCCCTCCAAAAATAACTGATTTATCGTATAAATGCTTTTTATCAATAGAACGCCATTAACAAAATCTAAACACCTGATATCGCCCTGTATAAGCGCTGGAGCTATCACAAGGCGCCAAAAAGCCTTGAAAGACTTTCCAAACAATAATATTATAACATGAAATGTTTCAATGCTCTTGGGACCCCGTTCGAAATCTTTGATTTCGCTAACGGGTAAGGTTATTATAACATAACTGTCATATGTTTGTAACATTCTCTTGAACGGTTAAGATAACTGTACAAAAGATGCCCTTTCCTTTTCCAAACTCGGTCAATCCTTCTCCAGAAGTAGCCGTTATACCAACACTTTGGGCACTAATATCCAAAAGGGCTGCAATACTCTGCCTCATGCTGTCAATATGGCGTGCAAGCTTTGGTCTTAAAGCTTCTATGGAAATCGAAACATGAACAATTTTCTGATTCTTCATTGTTTCAAGGGCTTTTTTAAGATAGACCCTGCTGTCGGTGATGCCTTCCTTCAGGCACAAATCATCCGCTATTTTTCCCAATATATTGACACAGGTTATCCCTGAAATAGCATTCGTAAGGGCATGAAGCACCACATCAGCATCGCTGTTGCCTGCAAGTCCCGGACAGCCTTCAATTTCAATACCGCCAAGTACAAGCTTTTTCCCGCTATCCTCATCCACAAATCGATGACTATCCTGTCCTATCGCTACTTTGAACAGCTTCATTCACTCCTTTGTTTTCATTTTGCCCACTATAAGCGGCATTAGCCTTTGATTGTAGTATAATCGAACACAACGCAGATGAAAAGAGGTGTGTTCAAGGAACACACCACAAGACTCGGCCCGTAAACAGAGGTGTGTTCAAAGAACACACCACAAGACTCGACCCGTAAAAAGAGGTGTGTTCAAGAACACACCACAAGCCTCGACCCGAAAAAAAAGTAACCACCGAAAAAATCCGGCAGTTACCGCTTTTACGACATCCATTCTGAAATTTATAGTCCCTTTTCCCGTAGACGATAACCTAAAACCATCAAGCTGTCACTTAAGTGAACATTCTCGACGACCACGTCATCCCCTAATTTCAAGTCGGTGGGTGAAAAGTTCCAAATACCTTTAATGCCCAAGGCAACCATTTTTGCAGCGATGTCATTGACCTTGCTGTTAGGTACAGTCAGCACTGCAATATCCACCTTATTAGCTGCTACGAAGCTTTCCAGTTCATCCATATGGCGTACCTTGATACTGTGAATGAGATCACCCACTTTATCCTTGTCTACATCAAAGATGGCCTTAATGTCAAAGCCTCTGTTTCTAAAGTTCTCATAGTTAGCAAGAGCGTTACCCATATTTCCCGCACCAATGATGATACAGGAAAACTTCTCAACCGTGCCTAGAATTTTACCAATTTCATCATATAAAGACTCCACATTATACCCATAGCCTTGTTGGCCGAAGCCTCCAAAGCAGTTTAAATCCTGACGAATTTGCGAGGCTGTAATACCCATCCGTGCACTTAATTCTTTCGATGAAATGCGCTTGATGTCGAGTTTAATAAGGTCGGAAAGATAACGAAAATATCTGGGAAGCCTTCTGATGACTGCCATTGAAATTTTCTTTTCCTCGTTCATTTTATCTACCTGCCTTAATCTTTTTGTTTACTCTTGCCAAAATACTTTTTTATTGTAGCATATTTGTTATTTTTTCGTCAAACATCAAAGCTCTATTAACGGACTCTTCCATTGTTTTTTGGGCCCTTTGGGCGATTTCCATAAATAAGGCCCCCTGTTTGACAGGCACGTTGACACTTGTAATAGAAACATTTTCAGAGCCTTACCTCGATCTTTTGGCCTTTTAAATATTGTTTTAAATCCATTATTTTCATTTCGCCAAAATGGAAAAGTGATGCCGCTAAAACAGCATCGGCCTTCCCCTCTGTAATGGCCTCTTTAAAATGCGCATAGGTTCCCGCTCCCCCTGAGGCGATGACCGGAATGTTAACGGCCTCCGAGACGGTACGGGTGAGCTCAATGTCATATCCGGACTTGGTGCCATCACAATCCATGCTGGTAAGCAGTATTTCTCCCGCACCCCGTTTTTCAACCTCACAGGCCCACTCAACAGCATCCTTTAAAGTGTTGACACGTCCCCCGTTCAAATATACCTCCCAACCCGAACCAGTTTTTCGTCTTTTAGCGTCAATGGCTACCACCACACACTGGGAGCCAAAGCGTAAAGCCGCTTCCGTTATCAGCTCCGGCCTTTTAAGGGCAGCCGAATTGACGCCGATTTTATCAGCACCGGCAAGTAGAATCTGACGAAAATCCTCCACGGTTCGGATGCCTCCACCAACAGTGAAAGGAATAAACACTTGTTCGGCCACCCGTGAAACCACATTGAGCATAATGCTCCGTGAGTCGGAAGAAGCGGTTATATCCAGAAAGGTGAGCTCATCTGCCCCCGCTTTATCATAGGCCGCAGCGCAAGCCACCGGATCTCCCGCATCAATGAGATTGACAAATTGTACGCCTTTAACCACCCTGCCCCCATGAACATCAAGACAGGGAATAATTCTTTTGGTCAGCATAAACCTACCTCTTAGCTTTCAAATTCGACAATGAGAACCGTCGGCGGTGTTGAGGGAACCATTGAACCGTTAAGGGACGGTTCTTCTTGTCGTGTGAGAAAAACCGCCCCCTATTTTATATTTGTTGCAGGGCATCCTTTAGATTCAGTGCCCCCGTATAAATGGCCTTTCCCACAATGGCCCCGTGAGCACCAACTTTTTTAAGGGCGAGAAGGTCCTGTATTGAGGAAACCCCACCTGAGGCAATAATCTCTATGGGGACGGTTTTGAGCATTTCCTCCATTGCTGCAAGATTGGGGCCGGACAACATGCCATCGGTAGCGATATCGGTATAAATAATTGTATTGACGCCTAGGGATACCATTTTCTTTGCCAATTCCGTAGCCCTGAGCGCGCTGGTCGTTTCCCACCCCTCAATGGCCGCATATCCGTCCTTGGCATCAATTCCTACTGCAATCTTCCGGCCATATTTCAAAACAGCCTTCGAAACAAGCTCAGGATTTTTGACCGCGGATGTCCCCAGAATAACACGGGAAACACCGGATTCTATAACGGCATCAATATCTTGAAGGCTCCTGATCCCTCCCCCTGTCTGAAGGGGAATTTTGAGCCTTTGTGCCATATGAGCAATAAGCGCTCGATTAGTTGCCTCACCTCGCGCACCATCCAAATCCACTACATGGATATATCGGGCGCCATCCTCCTCAAATTGCTGAGCGATGCTAAGGGGATCGTCAGCAAAGACCGTCATATCCTCATAGCGGCCCTGGGTGAGACGTACACATTTTCCGCCGCGAATGTCAATAGCCGGATAGAGTATCATTTAATTTACCGCCTTTAAAAAATTTCTGATGAGAGTAAGCCCCACATCCCCGCTTTTCTCTGGGTGGAACTGCATGGAAAAAAGCTTATCCGTTGCAATAGCAGCATCAAAGGGAAAGCCGTAATGAGCCTTTGCCGCTACCAAATTTTTATCGGCTACCTCTACATAATAGGAGTGAACAAAATAAACATAGGCTTCCGGGCTTTGATCCGCTTGACCTGACTCTTTTGAGGCTATCCCCTCGAAGAAGGGAGAGGGCCTTGGAAAACTGAGATTATTCCAACCCATATGGGGCACCTTAAGACCTAAATCGGTGGGAAACTTTTTTACCTTACCCCGAAAAATGCCCAAGCCGAGCACATCGGGTTCCCCTTCCGGATGCTCTTCACTGGATTCAAAAAGCATCTGATAACCTAAGCAAATACCCAAAAAGGGCTTCCCCATTTGAATACAGGTCTTTACCACACGATCCATGCCCTTTGCCACAAGGCTTTGCATGCAGTCGGCAAAGGCGCCCACACCGGGAAGCACTACGGCATCGCTTTCAAGAATAGTTTTCTCATCACCCGTAATGAGGGGCGTTGCACCGGCCCGTTCCAAAGCCTTGGCCACACTTCTCAGATTACCGGCCTCGTAGTCAATAATGGTGATCATGCTGTAAACTTCTTTCCGGTAATTCTTTCATAAGCTTCAATATACTTATCCTGGGTCTTTTTAATCACTTCATCGGGCAGCTTGGGAGCCGGAGGCTGCTTATCCCAATCCAACGTTTCCAGGTATTCTCTTAAAAATTGCTTGTCAAAGCTCTTTTGTGCGCGGCCGGGCTGATAATCCGACAACTCCCAGAAACGTGAAGAATCAGGCGTGCACATTTCATCGGCTATGACCATCTTGCCATCCAGCATACCAAATTCAAACTTTGTGTCAGCCAGAATGATGCCACGGCTCAGCGCATATTCATTGGCCTTTTTATAGAGGGCAATGGATTTTTCCTTAAGCTCTGTGGCCAGCTCATTTCCAATCTGCTCTTTTATGTATTCGTAGCTCACATTCATATCATGGCCCTCTACGGCTTTTGTAGAGGGGGTAAAAATGGGCTCAGGAAGTCTATCAGCTTGCTTTAGTCCTTCAGGGAGCTTAATACCGCTAACGGCTCCTGTGGCCTTATAATCCTTGAGGCCCGAGCCTTCAAGATACCCTCGAACAATGCATTCAGCCGGAAGCATCTGAGCTTTTCTGACCAGCATGGAACGGCCCTGAAGCTCACCCTTGAATTTGGACAACCCCATGGGATACTCCGATACATCGGTCGATACCACATGATTGCCTATAATGTCCTTACAAAAATCAAACCAGAACTCAGAAATCCCATTAAGCACACAACCTTTATTGGGTATGAGATCGTCAAAGACCACATCAAAAGCGGAGATGCGATCGGTGACAACCATGAGCAGCATATCCTCTCCGACCTTATAAACATCTCTAACCTTACCCTTAATAAAAACCGGAAGCTCAATAAAATTCGTATTTTTCAAAAGCATCAAAATCTCCTCCTTAGCAAATGGGGACGGTTCTCGACTTGCCCTAGCAAGTTGGGGACGGTTCTTGACTTGCCCCTAAAGTAGTCCCTTTGTTGATAAAACGCCCTTTATATCAGTGTCCACCGTCACAGCCTCGCGGAGTGCACGGCCAAAAGCCTTGAAAACTGCCTCTATCATATGGTGGTTATTGCTACCATGAAGCAATTTAATATGAAGGGTCATACCGGCATTGACTGAAAGGGCCCTGAAAAACTCCTCAAAAAGCTCCGTATCCATTTCACCCAGCCTTGGGCTGGAGAAAGGCACCTCAAAGTGAAGAAAGGGGCGATTGGAAAGATCAAGACAGACCAAGGCCAGCGATTCGTCCATGGGTACCATGCTGTTCCCAAATCTTTTAATGGACTCACGCTTACCCAAAGCATCGGAAATAGCCTTTCCCAAGACAATACCGATATCCTCTGCAGTATGGTGTCCGTCCACAAACAAGTCCCCCTTACAGGTCAGGCTTAGGTCGAAACGGCCATGACCGGAGAACAGGGTCAGCATATGATCCAGAAATCCAATACCCGTACGGATGTTATTGAGCCCTTGTCCATCCAGATTCAAAGCAAGGGATATCTCAGTCTCTTTTGTGTTTCTGACCAATTCGACATTTCTCATACCATTACCTCAACTTAAAAAACATTTTCACCCTGTTTACAACCTATTCTGCTTTAACATGTATATCCTGTAATAAAGAATCGTTTTGTAGCTTTAAAAAGATAATCCTATTATAGCATTGTGGTGTTTACCCTGCCATTACCTTCTTAATGGCTTGGACCACTTTTTCCATGTCTTGGTCAGTTCCAATGGTAATTCGAAGCCATTCTGAAATTCTAGGTGCTTTGAAATTTCTCACCAGAATTCCTTGCTGCTTTAAAAGCGTAATTGCATCCTCTCCGGCTATACCAGGTATTCTGGCGAAAAGAAAATTAGCCAAGGAATCGGTGACCTCCAGGCCCATATCCTTGAATTGCGCTTTCGTCCACTCCCGGGTTCTAATGACCTTTCCCTTCATTTCTTCAAAATAGGCCTTATCCTGAAAAGCAGCTTCTGCAGCTACTTGCGCCACCATATCCAAGGGATAGGAATTAAATGAATTCTTTACGCGTGCCAAGCCGTCCATGAGTTCCTCTTGACCCATGGCTATACCAATGCGAAGGCCGGCCATTGATCTGGATTTTGAGAAGGTCTGAACCACAATGAGATTGTCGTATTTCGAGATCAACGGCACACAGCTTTGGCCCCCGAAATCCACATAGGCCTCATCCACTACGATCAGCGTGTCGGGCCGCTCCTTTAAAAGACCTTCGATAGTCTCTACAGGAATGTAAAGGCCTGTTGGTGCATTGGGGTTAGCAAAAATAATAGCTTTTACGTCCTTGGGGTAATCGTTAAAATTAATGGAAAAATCGTCTTTAACAGGCACTTTAACATAAGGAATCTCAAAAAGTGCGCTGTAAACGGGATAAAAGCTATAGGTAATATCAGGAAATGCGATAGGTGTGGCCTTATCAAAGAAGGCCTTGAAAAGAAAGCCCAATACCTCATCGGAGCCGTTACCCGCAAACACTTCTTTTTCCGATACGCCATAAAAGTCCGAAGCTGCTTTTTTAATAATGGCACCCTCGCTATTGGGATATAGACGCAAATCAGCCAGATTAATATTCTTAATCCGCTCCATTACCAATGGCGATGGCGGATAGGGGTTTTCATTGGTATTCAGCTTTATCATGCTCTTGTCCGTGGTCTGCTCCCCCGGTACGTATGGCTGAATATTTTTTGTATTGATATTCCAAAAACGGCTCAACGCTTTTTCCTCCCTTGTTGTGAGCTTCCAGAACAGGATACCCGTTTTCTTCGTCTCTCTAGCTCATCATGCGAATACGAATCGCTTCGGCATGAGCGGTGAGACCCTCCGCATCAGCAAATGCCGCCACGTGTTCGGTCGCTTTTTCAAAGGCCTTCCGGCTGTAAGAAATGACGCTTTGCCGCTTAACAAAGTCATAGACCCCAAGGGGTGAGAAAAATCTGGCCGTGCCCGAGGTGGGCAGAGTGTGATTGGGTCCTGCAAAATAATCTCCAAGTGGCTCGGGAGAATAGTTACCCAAAAATATGGCCCCGGCATTCTTTAAGCTGGAAAGCAGTGCGAAGGGATCAGCCGTACAAACCTCCAAATGCTCGGGTGCAATGATATTGGCTATCTCAATGGCCTCATCCAAGGATTGGGTTAATACAATAGCACCGTAATCCTCAATGGATCTTTCTGCAATCTCTTTTCGGGGCAAGATTGAAAGCTGTTGTTGAAGGGCCTGCTCCACTTGCTGCGCCATTGCTTTTGAAGTGGTGATCAAAATGGAGGAAGCAAGTACATCATGCTCGGCCTGTGATAGAAGGTCTGCCGCCACATAAGACGGATTGGCCGTTTCATCGGCAATGACCAGCACCTCGCTGGGCCCCGCAATCATGTCGATGCCACAGGTTCCAAAGACCAGTTTCTTAGCCGTGGTCACATAGATGTTACCGGGACCAACAATCTTGTCCACTTTTGGTAGGGTCTCGGTTCCATAAGCCATAGCCGCCACGGCCTGAGCACCACCCACTGAAAAAACCCGGTCCACGCCGGCCAGCTTTGCACAGGCCAGTACTAAGGGATTTATTTTTCCGTTCTTACCGGGCGGAGAGCAGAGAATAATCTCACTGACACCGGCCACCTTGGCCGGAATAACATCCATGAGCACCGTAGAGGGTAAGGGAGCGCTTCCGGCAGGGGCATACACGCCCACCCGATTAAGGGGCGTGACTTTTTGCCCCAGAAGGGTCCCATCTTCCTGGGTCATAAACCAGGAATTCTCCCGTTGTCTATCATGAAAAGCTCTGATATTGGCTGCTGCTTTTTCCATGACCGTTAAAAGTCCTTTATCTACTGAGAGCAAGGCGCCTTCAAGCTCTACCTTGGAGACCTCCAGCGCGTTTGAAGAAAGAGAAACGCCGTCAAATTTCTGTGTATAATCAATAAGCGCCATATCTCCCCGTTCCTTAACGCTGTGGAGGATACCGGAGACAGCCTCTTCAATGTCCTTCCGACCTTCAGGGCTGCGCTCCCTTAATCGATCAAATAACGTATTAAAATCATCCTTGCCGTATTCGTAAAGCTTCATGTACCTTCACTCCTTGAATTCATCTAAAGGGCTATCAACTTTTGATTTTCCCATGAGCGGCTCAAAGCTGATTGCGGATGGCCTCGATGAGCGCTGTAATACGCTCATTCTCCATCTTCATACTCACACGGTTAACCACCATTCTGGCGCTGATATCAGCAATAGTTTCCAGAACCACAAGACCATTTTCCTTTAAGGTGCGCCCGGTTTCCACCAAATCCACGATGACCTCGGAAAGCCCCACCAACGGAGCAAGCTCTACTGATCCGCTCAGCTTTATGATTTCCACCGATTCCCTTCGTTTATGCCTGAAATACATTCTGGCCACCTCGGGGTATTTGGTGGCCACCCGTGTGATGGATACCGTGTTCATGCGTCCCTCCAGCTCCTTCGGCCCGGCCACACACATCTTGCATTTTGCAAAGCCCAGATTCAGAACCTCATAGAGATCCCGTCCTTCTTCCAAAAGGGTATCCTTGCCTACAATACCGATATCGGCTGCTCCATATTCAACATAAACGGGTACATCGGCCGGTTTGGCAAGAAAGAACCGGATTTTATTCTTTTCATCACTTAATATGAGTTTTCTGGAATTGCTTTTAAGCTCTGTGCAGTCTATTCCCGCACCCTCCAGAAGGTCAATGGTAAGCTCAGTGAGGCGTCCTTTGGATAGGGCAATGGTTATATATCTCATAATGTGATTTCCCTCCTCGAACCCTTTTGGTCTATGTGAATGAGCCGCCTTAGGCCTTTTGAAAGGGCATAACTCTTTATTCTCTGCAGGCTTGCTTCGTCCTCAAGGTTTTCACGTCCGAGGTCCATCTCCGCCGGTATGCCCCGCCCTATGAGCTCACGACATAAAGCGCTGGCTAGCCTTCTGACACCTTGATCATAGGTAATCAGGCAACCCCCGTCATCGGGAATTTGAAGCTTCTTCTGCCGTTCAAGGGCCATTAAAACCATATTGATGCCCAAAGAAAAGCCTGTGGCCTCGCATTCTCTGCCAAACTTGGAGACCAGCTCATCATAGCGGCCACCGCTTAAAATCGGAAAGCCAACCCCATAGGTATAACCTCTGAAAACAAGTCCTGTATAATAGTTCAGGCTTTGCACCATGCCTAAATCAATGGAGACATATTGGGCCAGATTGCGATCCTCAAGAATCTCTAAAACGGCCTTGATATTGAGAAGGGCTTTTGCGGCCCTCTGTCCGATATCCTCATATTGAATGCGTTGTAGAATGTCCTTCGAACCAAAAAGCTTGGGTAGATCTAATATTAATTTTCTTAGAGATCCTTTGACTTGATGATGGTCCATGACCTGCTCAACACCCACAAAATCTTTAAGGTCAATGAGCTCACGAACCTCCTCGACCTCTTGGTCGGACAGGCCAGACTCCTCCATTAAGCCTTTAAAAAACTCCACCTGACCAATATCAATCTGGAATTCTTCAATACCGGTGGCTTTTATAGCCTCAACAGCCATGGCTACCACCTCGGCATCGGCCTCAGGAGTGTTAATACCAAGTATCTCACAGCCTGCCTGGGTAAATTCGTTCTGCCTTCCCCCACCCAATTCGTCAAAGCTGAAAGCGTTGCCGATGTAACAGCATTTTAGAGGAAGGCCTTCTTCCTTGAGCTTTGTAGCGGCAACACGCGCCACAGGCACTGTCATATCAGGCCTGAGCACCAATAGGCGACCCTTGGAATCGCAGAATTTGTACATGCTTTCCTGCCGGATAAGACCCCTCTCCCCACCAAAGACATCATAGAATTCAATGGTTGGGGTCTCAAGCTCCCGATAGCCATTCAGTCTGAAAATATTACGCAGCTTATCTTCCAATAGACGTTTCTGCCGACAGGAGGTAAACAATATATCCTGTACCCCTTCGGGGGTGTAGATGCTCCATCGTTTCACGCTTTTCACCTCGTCTTTCACTTTATTACGATAAAGTGATGCATTATTAATGTATAAAGTTTATAGCGAGAGGCCTGTCCCTGTCAAGCACAATTTCCAAATCACCTGCTTAAGCCTCCTCGGTACAAATGTGATTTTCAAAATGATTACCGCGCAATGGGAGTTAGGCCACCCCTGCGAATACACCCATTTGCTTCCTCACTGGTCAGCCAACTAATCAGCGTGCGGGCTGTGTGATTTTCAGACAGGTCCTTTCTCACAACCGCATAATAGCTGGAGGATAGCGGGTAGCTTCCATCTTCTATGGTTTCGGGCGTGGCTTTAATGCCTTCATAATCGAGAATTTTAAGATAGGATGGTGAGCTGATAACCTCGCCTATGTTTTTCATATAGTAGTAGAGGGTATACCCCAAGGCATAGCAGTCTTTTCCTGATGCGCTCTGATAAAAAGCCACCTGCTCAAGAAGCCCATCCATGGTCAGCTCCACATAGTTCTTTTTAATTTTGTTATGGATGGCCTTTCCCTTAAGAATGATATTATCAAGCTGGGACTGGCTACCGCTATCGGCATTTCTACAGATGGGAATGAGCTCCTTATCAGGCCCTCCAAGGGCTTTCCAGTTCTTGATGCTATAATCGATATAAATGGTTTTAACCTGTTCCTCGGTTATATTCTGAGTGGGATTATCCTTATGGGTAATGAATATGAGGGCTTCCAACGAAATTGGAAAGAACTCCAGCTCCACCCCCGCTTCTTCAGCACTTTTTAACACTTCCTCCGATGCGTATGGCACCAGAATCATATCTACCTCACCTTTAATTAATCGCCCATAGGAGGGCACTGTCTTTGATGCAGTTTGCGGCAGGTCAGGCCAAGTATTGTCAATCGAGGGAAAGAAGGTCTTATATAGCTCCTGCACCAGAGGCAAGGTGGAGGTTGAACCATCAATACACGGATAATTGCTTTTGGTAATGCCCAAATTGTCTGCAATTTTGTTATCCCCTGTCGTCGTAGCTAGTTCGGTGGTTGGAATGCTGGAGGGCGTCTTTATAGTACCCCCAGGAGTAAGCTTTTCCATCTGGCAGCCTGTTGCGAAGACTAGAAGTAGGGCCACCAATAGACTTGTTAGAATAAAGGCTTTTGCTCTCATTTATCATCCTCCGATTGTTTTTTGTACAAGATTCAATTTATATGATTAATTCTAGCATATTGCCATTCCTTAAATTAATGATTCGACGAAAACTCATGAAAAACACCAAGCTATTTTGCCCAACACTAAATATATGGTATAATGATAAATATTGTTTATTTTTTTGGTTTCAGCTAGTCATCTATACCTCTTCTTAAAGTAAAGATTGATTTACGTAATAGCTTTAGCTTCCAGACCACACCAGCAGTACAGCAGCAGAGTTTATTCAATAAAAAAAGCGGGACATGAGTCAGATCTCTGTGTCTTTGGCTAGGTAAGACTAGGTTTAGACTAGAGAACTGAAATTTAGCCTAAATATTACACAGATAACTAGCTTAGCCGTCATTCCTGACGTCTATCCACCCGATGTGGCTTCTTAGCCGCATTGAATGGCGGGTATGAAGACGTTAGGTGAAATTTCCTGCTTGGACTAGATGGCTAAGGCTAGCAAAAGAAAGTGAATCCACCGAAAAGGTCGTGTTACTAACTTGAAGGAGAATTAATGAAAACACTTATTTTCAACGGCTCACCGAGAAAAAATGGTGATACCATGGCTTTGGTGAATGAGTTTACTAGACATCTTGGCGTTGAATATACACTCATAGATGCTTATGATTGTAATATTAAGCCTTGTATGGATTGCAGATACTGTTGGACTAATGCTGGCTGCTGTATTGAAGATGAAATGCAGGATGTTTACAACCATATTCAAGAATGCGATAACATATTAATTGCATCGCCACTATACTTCTCTGAACTTACAGGGCAATTGTTAGCTATTGCAAGTAGATTACAAACATTTTTTTGTTCCAAATATTTTAGGAAAGTGAAACCCATCGAGAAAGAGAAAAAAGGTGGAGTTATATTAGTTGGTGGTGGGGATGGAGATATCAAAAAAGCCTATAATACAGCATGCGGACTTTTACATCACATGAATTCGAGAAATATTGCACCGCTTGTTTATAGCCATAATACTAATAATGTTCCCTCTAAATATGATTTGAAGGCAATGGAAGGTTCAAAAAATTTAGCATTATTTTTTAAGGATGAAGCGTAGATTTTGAACAAAGAACTGGCTTTGTGGGCAGGAAACTTCACCTAACAAAGCTTTCACGCAAGGGGCGTGCTTACTGGAATGCGTGCCCACACCGTCTCACCGGGCGGCAAGCGCCGCTAAAGGGAAGGGCTCCGCTGGTCCGGTTCATCGGCGTCGTAAAACAGGGACGTTATGTGCAATAATTACTAGGTAAAGGAGGGCCCAATTTGAAAAAAAATCATTTTATCCTTATGCTAGTGTTATTGGTAACAGCTTTAAGTAGCTGTTCTAATCAAAGTACAAGTATTTTGAATGAGAAGATACTAATATTGGAAAAACAGCTTGAACAATATCAACAGGAGATAAGTGAACAAAAAGATGTAATTATTGAACTAAAACAAAAGTTATCTGAAAATCAGGCTATAATAGAAGGTGCACCTGTAAGGATGAAGCGGGCTGGGGGCCTTTGTTATATTGCATTTACTGATGACGAAAAGGTTAGATTTGTTGGAAATAAAATTGGTCTTAGAGCTCTTCCCTTTGAAGATTCTCCTAATATAAATGCAATTCAAGAAAATTCATTGATACACGTTCAAGATAAAGTGTCAAATACGGGGGATTATGATAACATTGAAACACTATGGTATTATGTCTCAATACCAGTCTATGATTCCCCGATAGATTATAAAGGATGGGTGAAATGTAAGGAAACTGACCCTTATGATAAAAACAATAAAGAATTAGTTCAAAGTGATGTGAGCATACGTATTGGAGCAAAGTACTCTGGAGCATCAGAATTGCCTAATTTCAATGATGATACTCAAGTCCAGATATGTAATGAAAGAATAGGTGGCAGAATAACAAAACGTCATGGAGATTACGTTTATATAGAAGGAATTGGTGGGAGCATATATTGGGTCCATAAAGACGATATAGTATACCCTGATATTCCGTAATTACTGCACATAACAATGCTTTTACGTAAAGGGCACAGCACGAAGTATTCGTAAAAAGAGGGTTCATGATGTCATTGCTGCCCACACCGTCTCACCGGGCGGCAAGCGCCGCTAAAGGGCAGGGCTCCGCTGGTCCGGTTCGTCGGCGTCGTGAAAACGGGACGTTATACGAAATTTTTATACTGGAGGACTAAAGTGAAAGATAAGTATGAGTTTAAAGAATTAGATGATACTCGTTATATTAGAGAAGTTGTCTATCGCTTGGTTGCTGTTAATGAATCTGAAGATTTTGTTTATGCTTCAGGAACATGTTGTTCGATAGCATTAAATTTATTAGTCACAGCAAAACATGTTATAGAGGATTTTCATTATAGAGCATGTAGTTCAAACTTAAAGTCTGGATTGGAAGTGCCTTATAAAATTTGGGCTATACAATTAACTGGGGATATTGATAACCCATATGTAATTTATGTTATCGACAAAGTTGCCTGTATGGAAAAAAGTGATATTGCACTATTAAGGATAAAAGAATACATAGGTGATACAAATTCATTTGAGGGTCGTAAATGTATAAAAATAAATGCCTTCCCTCCCCAAGTTGGTGAAGAAGTTGTATGCTATGGTTATCATTCCTATGATATATCAAAAACAAATAGGAAAGATGGTGTGTTTAACATAGTTGTAGATGATAAAAATGCTGTCTCAACAGGAACTGTTGTAGAAATTCATGAATTATTTAGAGATCAATGTCGTTTAAATTTTCCATGTTTTAGAATCGATGCCAGGGCTGACGGTGGAATGAGTGGTGGACCTGTCTTTAATAAAGAAGGTCAGCTATGTGGAATTATATGTTCATCATTGCCTGCTAATGAAAATGATGACGAACATGTTACATATGCTACCACATTGTTTCCTTTATTGTTATTAGATAATATGGATGAAGATAATCCAAAATTATTACATGATTTAGCTAATGAAGGATATATAGGAGTTGAAAATTTAGATAAATTATCAATAAATAGAGGATAAAAACTTCGTATAAACCAGCTAAGCGCTGTCAAGTACCATAACCGAAAATATTTGTAACAAAAAAAACGAGTATAGCAAACTAAACCTCGAATAAAGAGGTTTGTTTTTTCTCTAGAAGATAGTAAAATGATATT